>JBDTJH010000112.1:0-9167 GCA_039935955.1 Gemmatimonadaceae bacterium | reverse complement strand
CGCTCCAGCAGATGACAGGCGCTGCGCGCGAGGATCGCGTCTCGCTCTTCATGGTCCGCCTGCGTGATCCGAGCAAGATCGACGAGGTAAAGAGCTGGATGCGCACCGCGCTCCCCACCATCGATGTGATCTCCACCGCCGATGCGATGGCCCGCGTCGACGAGCGGCTCGGATATTTCCGCCAGCTGAGCGCCATCCTCGGCGCCGTCAGTCTGGTCGTCGGCTTTCTGCTCGTGACGACGCTCGTCACCGTCTCCGTGAACGAGCGCGTCGGCGAGATCGTCGTCATGCGCGCGATCGGCGTGTCGCGCGCGCACGTCGTACAGCAGATCGTGCTCGAGGGCACCGCGCTCAGCGTCACCGGCGCCGTGCTCGGCACCGGGCTCGGACTCATCACCGCGCGCTATCTCAACACCATCCTCTCGCGCTTTCCCGGACTCCCGGCGGCCATCGACTTCTTCCTCTTCCAACCGCGCGCCGCCTGGACCGCTATCGGGCTCCTCACCGCGTGCGGCGTCCTTGCCGGACTCTACCCCGCGTGGCGCGCCGCGTCGCTCCCGCTCGCGAGTACGCTGCGCGAGGAGGCGGTCGCGTGAGCGTTCTCGTACAGGCCCGCGATGTGCGTCGTGACTATCCGCTGGAGCGCGAGGCTGTCCACGCGCTCCGCGGCGTGTCGCTCGAGATCGAGAAAGGGGAATATCTGGCGATTGTCGGACCGTCCGGATGCGGGAAATCCTCGCTGCTCAATCTCCTCGGCGCGATCGATGCGCCCACGTCGGGCACCATCGAGATCGAAGGGCGCAACGTCGGCACGCTCGGCGACCGCGAGGTCACGGAGTTCCGGCTGCGGCACATAGGATTCGTCTTTCAGCGCTTCTATCTCTTGCCGATTCTCACGGCGAGGGAGAATGTCGAGCTGCCGATGGCCGAGGCGGGAGTTTCGGCTGCGGATCGCCGCAAACGTTCGACGGAGCTGCTGACGTACGTGGATCTTGGAGATCGAGTGAAGCATCGTCCTGCACAGCTGTCCGGTGGCGAGCAACAGCGCGTCGCGATCGCGAGAGCGCTCGCGAATCGTCCGTCGCTGCTGCTGGCGGACGAGCCAACGGGCGAGCTCGACGCGAAGACCGGCAAGGAGATCATCTCGCTCTTCGCCCGGCTCAACGCGGATGGGACGACGGTCGTCGTCGTCACGCATGACGAGAGTCTCGCGCGCGCGGCACGTCGTGTGGTGCACATGCGGGATGGTGTCATCGTTCAGGACGAGGTGTCCGGTGGATGATCGGGTGATGAACGTTCGATTCATTCCTGCGGACGACGCGCCCGGCGTCGCCACCTCGCGCGAGTGGCCGCTGTCGACGCTGGTCGCCTACCTCTTCGATGGGCGAAGCTGCGAGGAGGTGCGCGAGCTGCTCGCGCTGGGCGACGGCGTAGCGCACGACACGATCGTCTCGTGGACGCCGCTGACGCTCACTGCGGCGGAGCTCAGCGCGATCGAGTCGCGCTTTCCGAAGCCGCACCCCGCGCCCGCGCTCGCGTACGAGCGCGCGACCTTCGTCGAGCTCGACATGCCCGCGCTGCAGCCGACGTTGAGCGTCCCGATCCGCGGCGACCAGCCGCTGGTGGAAGGGATCGCGCAGCGCGCCGCGTATCTCTCCTTCGACTATGGGCCCTGGGCCGACGTGTACGTGAGCACGCTCACGCGCGAGGAGGCGGCCGAGTTGCTCGCCGATCCTGCGCGGCGCGTGCACGACGCGGGCGAGGCCGAGCTGGCGAAGCGCATCATCGGCGAGGATGATGCCGCGTTGCGCTTCGCGGTGCCGCGCGCCGAGTCTCCGCCGCCCTGGCGAGAGCCGCGCGCGTGATCACGCTGCTCGCGCTGCGCAATCTCGCGCATCGCCCGCTCCGCTCGCTCTTTCTCCTGTTCGGTTACTCGCTGGGCGTCGGCGTCATGATCGTGCTGCTCGCGATCGGCGAGGCGATGCTCGCGCAGGCGCGCGACGAGAAGCTCGTGGGCGGCGGGCAGGTGACCGTGCTCCCCGAGGGGATGGACATCGAGGTGATGAAGACCGGCGGCGTCGGCGGTCTGTTCTTCTCGATCGCGAATGCGCGCTTCATCTATCGCCAGCTACTCGCGTCGCCACGCCTCGCGCGCGATGTCGCGACGGTCGCGCCGCAGATCGACGGGAAGCTTCTCTACTTCCGCGCGCACGGCATCGAGCGCACGGTGCGCGCCTCCGGTGAGATCCCATCGCACAGCGCCGCAGTCGACGCGCTGCCGCCGGTGCTCAGCGGCGCGTGGCGCGATGACGACGGCGATCGTCGCTGGGCGACGCCCACGCCGCTCGAGCTCTACACGAGCATCGATCATTTCCATCTGCCGCCGAAGAACGTCGCGCACCGCGACAGCTGGGCCGAGTGGCACTACTTCAACGTGCTCTCGGCCAGCGGCAAGGAATGGGCGTTCATCTCGTACATCATCGCGGGCGACGTGCGCGGAGAGAAGTGGGGAGGGCAGATCGCGGTGAGCGTGCGGGAGCAGGGCGGACGCACGCGGCGCTTCACGACGAATGCGAAGAAGGATCAGGTGCACTTCTCCACCGACAGCGCCGATCTCGAAATCGGAAGATCGAGCGTGCATCTCCTCCCCGACGGCCGCTATGCGCTCGCCGCGATCGCACGCGAGAACGGCACCGGCGCGCCGCTCACGCTCGACCTCACCGTCACCCCCGCGCCGAACATCCTCTTCCCCGGCGCGTCGATCGCCGAGTGCGCCGATACGGATGAGAGCTGCCCCTTTGCATCGGGGTACGCGGTGCCCGGCCTTCACGCGAGCGCGACCGGCTCGATGTGCATCGCGGGCAGCTGCGAGAAATACGACGACGCGCAGAGCTACCACGATCACAACTGGGGCGTGTGGCACGGCGTGTCGTGGGATTGGGGTGCCACGCGCGCGGGTGCGTACACGCTTCTCTACGGCCGCGTCGCGCCGCCCGACAGCGTCGGCAGCACCCAGCCATTCTTCGTCTACCTCACCGACTCGCTCGGCTTTCGCGCGCTCTTCCGCCCGCACGAGATCGCGTACGTGGATGGCCGCACGATCGAGGTGAACGGTCACGCGGTGAAGGTGCCGAGTCACGCGGTGATGCAGGACGCGCGCGGCGCCGACACGCTGCGCATCGAGCTCGACGTCGAGGACGCGATCGGCAGCGATACCCGCACATCGCTCATCGAGCGCGGCGATGCGGCGGACGCGCGGCGCATCCTCAAGCCGTACTTCATCCAGATGAAGGGGCACGCGCGTATCAGCGGACGCGTCGGTGGCTCGCCTGTCTCCGGTAGCGGAACCGGCTTCTTCGAGACGTACCGATAGTTAGTCCACTATCAGGTAATTGCCGGCCGCGCCGAAATCCGTCATCATCTCGCGCATGACCGCACCCAACTCCGATCTCGACCTCGTCCATCGCTTCACGAAGGGCGAAGGCAAAAACGCGTCGACGACGCTCCTCCTGCTCCACGGCACCGGCGGCGATGAGAATGACCTCGTCCCACTCGGCGAGTCGCTCCTCCCCGGCGCGGCGATCCTGAGCCCGCGCGGCGCCGTGAGCGAGCGCGGAGCGGCGCGCTTCTTCAAGCGGCTCTCCGAAGGGGTGTTCGATCTCGAGGATCTGGCGGTGCGCACCAAGCAGATGATTCGCTTCGTGAACGGTGCGATTGCGAAGTACGAACTCGATGCATCGAAGATCATCGTGGTGGGATTTTCGAACGGCGCGAACATCGCCGCGAGCGTGATGCTCACCGGTCCCGCGCTCTTCGCGCAGGCAATCCTCCTCCGCGCGATGGTCCCCTTCGAGCCCAAGCATCCAGCGAAGCTCGACGGCACCCCGGTACTCCTCAACTCGGGTGAGTGGGATCCCATCGCGACGCCGGATCAGGCGCGTCGGCTGCAGTCATTGCTCACCGCAGCCGGCGCTTTCGCCACGATCGCCTTCTTCAACGCCGGCCACGAGCTGACGCGCGACGACGTGGTCGGCGCGGTCAACTGGCTCGAAGGGACGCTTCCCCGCTAAGAGCTATTTCGCGGCCGCCTCGACGGCCGGCGCGACCAGCACCGGCAACCCACGCTCGATCTCCGGACGATGCTGCTCCAGCCACGGCGGCAGGATCAGCTGCGTCCCCAGTGCGTCCGCGCTTTCGTCGATCTCGAAGCCGGGCCCGTCCGTCGCCAACTCGAATAGCGCGCCACCCGGCTCGCTGAAGTACACCGACTTGAACCAGAAGCGATCGATCACCTCGGTGGTCTGCGTCCCGACTTCGTGCAGCCGCTCGCGCGCCTCGAGCTCGGCGGCGTCATCGTCGACGCGCCAAGCCACGTGGTGCACGCGCCCCGTTCCCCACGCGCCACGCGCGACGCTCGGAAGCTCCTCGACATCGAGCACGCGCCCCGAGCCGCCCTCGCCCAGCTTATAGCGCTTCCAGCCATTTTCCTCTGCTGCCAGCGTAAACCCCATGCCGGTGAACAACAGCTTCTCGGTGGCCGAGCGATTGCGCTCGGAGATGCGGACGGTGTGGAGTCCCCGTATCTGATGCTCGACGGGCACCGGGCCGCCGGACCACGGCGTGAACTCGCGCGCATCGCCCGTCTCGACGAGTGCGAGCTTGAGCCCGTGGACGTCGGTGAAGGGAAGCGCGCGCTCGCCGAAGCGCACAGCCTGCGCGTCCGTCTTCACGCCGTGCTTCTCGAGCCGCTCGGCCCAATAGCCAAGCGAACCGGCGGGCACCGCGAGCGAAACTTCGTTGGTGAGCCCCGTACCGTCGCGGCCGCGCGGCATGTGCGCCCACGGGAAGAAGGTCAGATCGGAGCCCGCGTGCCCTTCGCCGTCGGCGTAGAACAGGTGGTACGTGGACGGATCGTCCTGATTGACGGACTTCTTGACGAGCCGCATCCCGAGGATGCCGGCGTAGAAGTCGAGATTTTCCTGCGCGGGTCCCGCGATCGCGGTGACGTGATGGAGACCGGTAATGTTGGACATGCTGAGCTCACGGACGAAGACGAATACCAAAGTATCTTACTACTAAGATAAAGCGGTCTTCCTCTTTTTTCGTTCCCGGGGAAGCGGCTCCTTCTCGGCGCCCTTGCCGAGCTCGCGGAGCATTCCCGTCAGTCGCTTCTGCTCCTTGGGGCTCAACGCGCCGAGGACCTTGGCGAGGCGCTTGGCGTGGCCGGGGAAGATCTGCTTGATCAGCGCGCTTCCCTCGGGAGTCAGCACGGCGAAGCGCGAGCGCTTGTCGCCGGGAAAGCTCTCGCGCGTGATCAGCCCCTTTGCCGCAAGGCGATCCACGAGGTACGTCACGCCGCCGCTGGTGACCAGAATTTTCTTCTGCAGGTCGCCGAGGAGCAGCGGACCCTTGTGGTAGAGTGCCTCGAGCACGCCGAACTCCGACGCGGTGAGATCGAAGCGCGCGACGTCGGCGGCAACGTGGCGGGAGATCGCGAGGTAGGCGCGGGCGAGGACGATCCATGTTTTGAGGGCGGCGGCCGAATCCTTCTCGCCTTTCGCGCGCTTCGACTCGGCCGTGGCGGGCGCGTCGTCGGTATCGGAGGGGGCTGTCATCTTAGTGCTAAGATAATCTCGGGTCGGCTGGTTGGCGACCCGGGGTGGATCAGTCCGCGGACTCGTCCCCGTTTGCGCGAATCACGGCGTTCTCCTGCGTGACGCGCCGCATCTCGCCACTCACGCGCTCGACGCGCTGGCGCTGACGGCCAAACGCTTCCTTCGCGTACTGGCGCACCGCGTCCCACTCGCCGTGCTTGGTGCGGATATCGTCGGACCAGCCGCTCCGCAGCTCGCGCTCGATACTCTCGAACGTCATCCCGTTGTAGCCGGGGTTCGTGCCCGCGATGTGCCCGACCAGATACGCGGGACGAACCACCTCGTACGAGCGGTCCGCAAGACGCGTGGGAGAGAAATCATAGTGCGCGCGGTAGACGACGTCGTCCTCGAAGGTCACCGAGCGAATCGAGGCGGCGACGTCACGCTCCGACCACCATCCCCCGATCGTCTGGGCGATGTTGTAGACCACGATGTCGACGGAGCGACCGAGCGCAGTGACCTCGCGCTCCTGTTCGGCGCGCGCGGGCTGCTCGTTCACCCTGCGTTCGTCGTTCTCCCGCCGATCTTCGCGTCTGCGCTCCATGACCCACCTCTTGCGTGCTCGTCCGCACATGCTCCGTGCAAAGACGGGACCGATTTCTCGAATCGACTCACACGAATGTGACGGCACCACGACGGCGCGCCGTCGAAGCACTGTTCATGCTCCCATCTACCCTTGCAAGATAGCTTACCCGAGCTGATTTGCGCCATTGCGACCGAGCCGTCCAACCGCCACGATTTGTTGCATGTCCTCCATCAGAGTTGGTACCCAGGGGTGGAACTACGACTCGTGGGTGGGCCCCTTCTACCCGGACGGTACCCGGGCGCCGGAGTATCTCTCGCTCTACGCGCGCGCCTTCGACACGGTCGAGGTGGACTCCACCTTCTACGCGATTCCGGCGTCGAAGGTCGTGCGCGGATGGGCCAGCCGCACCCCGGATAAGTTTCTCTTTGCACTGAAGCTTCCGCAGGAGATCACGCACGAGAAGCGGCTGCGCGGAGCCGAGGATGCGTCGGCGATGTTCTTCGATCGCGCGCGCGAGCTCGGCCCGAAGCTCGGCCCGGTGCTGATGCAGCTCGGCCCCGACTTCGGTCCGGCCGAGCTCCCTGCGCTTGCGGCGTATCTCCCCACGCTGCCGCGCGACATTCACTTCGCCGTTGAGTTTCGCGATCGCAGGTGGATCAACGACGGCGTCATCGCGCTGCTCTCTGAATTTCGCGTCGCACTCGCATTGACCGATGCGCGCTGGATTCAGCGCAAGGCGATGCTCGCGCTCGCCGAGCGCCCGACGGCCGACTTCGCGTACATCCGGTGGATGGGTCCGGATCGCGACATCGTCGACTACTCCCGATTGCAGTTCGATCGCACGCGCGAGATCGAGCAGTGGTCGGAGGCGCTGCTGCTGCTCATTCAGAAAGTGACGGCCGTGTACGGCTACGTGAACAATCACTTTGCCGGACACTCGCCCGCGTCCGCGCGACAGTTGCAGCGTCTCTTCGGGCAGACACCAGTGGACCCCAACGACCTCGGCGAGCAGATCAATCTGTTTTGAACGCGCCGTTAGCTTTTCACGCATGAAGCGAAGCAACGTGCTCGCCGCCGTGTTCGCGATCATCACGGCGCTGATCTTCTCGCGGCTCGGAGTGTGGCAGCTGCAGCGGCTCCACGAGCGACGCGCGCGCAACGAGTCGCTCGCATCGCGATTGAGCACGCCGGCGCTTCCACTCGCGCAGCTCCCGGCGGACAGCGCGGGCGCGCATTGGCGCCGCGCGCTCGCGACGGGGAGCTATGACTTCGACCATCAGATCGTGCTGAGCGGGCGCACCTACGATGGCTCGCCGGGGGTACAGATTCTCACGCCGCTGCATCGCGCGGACGGCGGACCCGCGGTGCTCGTCGATCGCGGCTGGGTGTACGCGTCGGACGCGGCGACCGTGGATCTCGGGAAGTGGGACGAGCCGCCGCACGAGACGGTGTCCGGCTACATCGAGGACTTCGTACATGGCGGCCGAGGGGTCGCGCGACTCCCTTCGCACACGAATGCGTGGACGAGGCTGGATGCGGAAAAACTTCGCGCTGCCTTTCCCTTTCCGATCGCACCGTACTACCTGGTCTTGCTCGACACGATGGTCGACTACCGGGTCGCGCACGAGCTGCCCACTGTCACGCCGGTTCGCCTCGTACTCCCGCAGATGGACGAGGGGCCGCATCTGAGCTATGCGATCCAGTGGTTCACCTTCGCCGCCGTCGCGCTCATCGGCGTGGGCACGCTGATAGCACAGGACTTACGGCGCGGCTGAGGCGGTTACCGCTCTTAAGGGCAAGCTTTTCCCTGTCTGGGTACGGCTGACGGATGGTAACTTGAAGAAACACCAATCCTTCTCTCGAGACGCACATGGGAAAGATCACTCAGGAGCTGGCCACCGAGCAGGAAGCGCGCGACGTCGCTGAAGCGGCGCGCGAGAGCGACTGGGTCGAGCCGAGCTTCCTCCGCGAGCTGTTTTTGGGGCGACTTCGCCTCGATCTGATCCACCCGTTCCCCCCCGAGAACGAAGTCGAGGCCGAGAACGCGCGCCCGTTCATGGAGAAGCTGCGCGCCGTGCTCGAGACGGTGGACTCGGACGCGATCGATCGCGACGGACACATCCCCGAAGAGGTCGTGCAGAAGTTCCGCGACATCGGCGCGTTCGGGATCAAGATTCCGCGCGAGTACGGCGGCCTCGGTCTCTCGCAGGTGAGCTACATCCGCGCGATCGGAATGGTGACGTCGAAAGATGGGTCACTCACCGCGCTGCTTTCCGCGCACCAGTCGATCGGGTTGCCGCAGCCGCTCAAGCTCTTCGGCACCGACGCGCAAAAGAAGGAGTTCTTCCCGCGCCTCGCGAAGGGCGCGATCTCCGCCTTCGCGCTCACGGAGACCGACGCCGGCAGCGATCCGGCGAACATGCGCACGTTCGCGACGGTCTCGGAGGATGGCTCGCACTACGTCCTCAACGGCACGAAGCTCTGGTGCACGAATGGAACGCGCGCCGAGCTCATGGTAGTGATGGCGCGCACGCCGGATGCGGTCGTCAATGGGAAGCCGAAGAAGCAGATCACGGCGTTCATCGTCGAGACGAACTGGCCCGGCGTCGAGGTCGTGCATCGCTCGCGCTTCATGGGGCTCAAGGCGATCGAGAACGGTGTCATCCGCTTCGACAACGTCCGCGTGCCCAAGGAGAACATCCTCTGGGGCGAAGGGAAGGGACTCAAGCTCGCCCTCATCACGCTCAACACTGGGCGCCTCACGCTCCCCGCGAGTGCGGCCTACGGCGCGAAGGCGATGCTGCAGATCGTGCGCGAGTGGGGCAACGATCGCGTGCAGTGGGGACAGCCGATCGGTAAACACGAGGCGATCGCGCAGAAGATCGCGCTCATGGCGGCGAACACCTTCGCGATGGAGTCGATCGCCGAGCTGGCGAGCGCGATGGCCGATCGCGGCGGCTACGACATTCGTCTGGAAGCGGCGATCG
>JBDTJH010000111.1:0-2520 GCA_039935955.1 Gemmatimonadaceae bacterium | reverse complement strand
CTTCGTGTGCGGGCCGACGCCGCTCGTCGAGGTGGTGGCCGAGTCTCTGGTATCGCTGGGCCACGCTCCCCAATCGGTGCGCACCGAGCGCTTCGGGCCAACTGGAACGACTGCCTGAACGAGAAGTCGGCGCAACGACCTTCCGCTATCGCCGGTGCGCCACCGACAGCGCGTACACGGCCGAGCGAAGACTTGGCAGAGGATCGTCCCCGAGCGTGATGCCGTTGATGAGGATGATCGGATTGAAGGCGAGCGCCTTCCGCGCCGAGTCGCTGTTCGCGACCGTTGAACGTGTAGTCGGGCTTCTGCTTCGCGGCCGTCGCGGAGTCGAGCTTCACGACGCCGGCCACCCGAATGATCTGATAGCGGAAGGGGCGCTTCCCGCCGGCGGCATCGACGAAGACGAACGCGTTGTTGCCGTAGAAATCGAGATTCTGGAAGCTCTTCGCAGCGGCCTTCGAGTCGATGATCACCTTGAGCGCGGCTGGATGCGTGCCCAGGAACTGCTCGATCGGCGTCGGGTGCGCGCTCTTCTCGTTCGTGCCGGCGATCGCCTTTAGCAACGCGAAAAAATCGTTCTGGTTTCCGACGAAGAAGTCGTTGTGTGAGTTGGCGACGATGTCGGTGTACGCCTTGTTCGGGAGCATGAAGCGGATCGCCATGCCGTGCGGCGAAGCGTTCTCGTTGTTGTCGGGGATGTTGGGAATGCCCGTGCCGTCCGAAAAGCGAACGGTCACCGGAACCGCGGCGTCTTGCAGATGCGCGGCGCGGCTGAGCGTCTTCTCCGAAGGGGCAGGAGTGAAAGTGCCCGTCGTGACGAGTCCCTTCGTGTGCGTGAAGCGCAAGCCGGGGTGACTGCCACCCGCGAGCTGCACAATCCCGTCGGCGATCTGCTGCGGTACGGACTTCTCCTCCGCCTGCGTCGATGCCGGCACGGCAATGACTAGCGCGGCAGCAACTGTGCTGAGAAAGATGCGAAGTGACATCAGTCTCGCTCCGAAAAGTCGGTGGGGTCGCTCCCCAACTTATGCTTCCCCGTGCGGGTTGGATTTCCCCCCCATTCGAGAGATTGCACCCGCTGCCTCCCTCGACGATGCTGGCACGAGCGCGGCCCGCCACGCTATTTACGATCATGAACGACTCTCACACTCCTTCACGCTGGCCGCGCCTGGGCGCAGGACTGTTCACATTGCTCGTTGTGGCGCTCCCGCCGGCATCCCAATCGCCACGGCGCCCGCTTCGCCCCGACGACATCTACAGTCTGCGCGACGTGCACGACCCGCAGCGCTCGCCGGACGGAAAGTGGGTCGCGTACTCGTTGTCGACGGTCGACACCGTACATGATCGCAACACATCCGACATCTGGATGGTGAGCTGGGACGGCACTCAGCAGAAGCAGATCACGAGCACGCCGGAGAGCGAGAGCACTCCACGTTGGAGCTCGGATGGCAAGTGGCTGTCGTTTCTCTCGTCGCGCAACGGCGGCGACGGATCGCAGCTGTGGTTGGTCGACACGCGCGGCGGCGCGCCAGAGCGCGTGAGCGCGGTGCCTGGCGGGATCGGCGACTACGGATGGTCGCCGGACTCCAAGCGACTCGTCTTTGTCGTGTCGGACACGGAGCCCTCTGATAGCAAATCGGGGACGAAGCGGCCGATCGTCATCGACCGCTATCACTTCAAGTCCGATCCCGGCGGCTACACGCTCGACTCGCACGATCATCTCGCGCTCTTCGATCTCGCCACGCGCACCCTCACGCCGCTCACGAGCGGAGCGTTCGACGACGCGGATCCCGTATGGTCACCCGACGGCACGCGCATCGCGTTCGTGAGCAAGCGCGTCGCAGGCGATCCGGATCGCAGCTCGAACGACGACATCTTCGTCATCGACGCCAGGCCGGGCGCCGAGCCCAAGCGGCTGACCAGCTACATCGGCGAGGACGATGGACGCATCGCGTGGAGCCCGGACGGCACGCGCATCGCGTATCTCACCGGCGTCGCGCTACCCGACTTCTCGTATCGCATGTGGAAGCTCGCGGTCATTCCGAGCACCGGTGGCGCGCCCGTCGTGCTCTCGGCGGCACTCGATCGCCAAGTGGTCGAACCTGCGTGGTCGCCGGATGGCTCATCGATCTATGTGCTCGAAGAGGACGACCGCTCGGAGTACGTCGCGAAAGTCTCCGCCTCGGGGGGCCCGGTGCAGCGCGTTGCGGCGGATAAGAGCATGGTCACGTCACTCGACATCGGGCGCGATGGCGACGCGACGCTCCTGCTCGCGAGCGACAGCGCGCCACCGGAGATCTACGCGCTCGAGGGCACGTCGCTGCGCAAGCTCACGCATCAAAACGAGGCGTGGATGCGCGAGATTCAGCTCGGCATTCCGGAGGAGTTCGCATCGAGCGGCAAGGATGGCTACGAGGTGCACGGGATGATCCTGAAGCCGGCGTCCTACGTCGCGGGCAAATCGTACCCGACGCTACTCCGCATTCACGGCGGCCCGGCGTGCTGCCAGGATTCGCACGC
>JBDTJH010000110.1:0-11172 GCA_039935955.1 Gemmatimonadaceae bacterium | reverse complement strand
GGGATTGTCATTTTCACGAACGGCGAGCGGGGAATGGAAGTCATCGTCCATATCCTTCACTCCGCGCTACAAATGAAGGAGCTCGGCTCGTAACACTCCGCCACCTTGCCTTGCGGCGGTGCGGCTGCCAAGCTATTTCCTCGGAGACGACCGCCGCGTCCGCCGCATTCCGGAGAAGATCGAGATCATGCTCCCCGTCCGCCGCCAGCCACGTAGCACGACGAAGCTCACGACTCGCGCGGTCATGATCTCCGCGATGCTCGTCGTCGTCGCGTGCGTCGGGCACGAGTCGTCGTCGTCGAACGAGAGCGCCTCCTCCGTCGAAGGCCCCGACTCACAGTCGAAGGCCAGCCGCGGCCATGTGCAGCTCAACGGCGATGCGACGGTCGACACGGACTTCGCGGTGGAGCAGTGCTCGATCGGACCTGCCGGCGACGGACCGCTCAATGGCTATCGCATGAGCTCCAAGGCGGGGCGCGGCACGCTCCAGCTGCTCACACTCTCTGTGAAGAGCTACGATCAGGACGGCACCTTCTCCCCGACCGTCGACACGGCGATGGTCGCACACAACACGAAGCGCGGCGTGAGCGGCCCACTGTCGATGATGGTCGGTCGCGAAAACTCCACCGTCCCGCTCGCGGTCATCACGCATCCGGAGTCGCACCTCACCGTCACGATTGCCGACAGCGGCTCGCGCGGCACAGCTGAGTTCTCGGATCTCACGTCGCCGATCGCGATGGAGGACATCCAGATCAAGGCTCCGCACGCGAAGAAGAAAACGTTCGCCGGTTCGCTCTCCTGGCGCTGCGCAAACGTCGAGCACGTCGACGCCGCCGCCAGCGACGCCGCAAAGGGAATGCTGAAGGGGCTTACCCCCGTTCACTGATCGCGCCGCGCTCCAGCGCGCGCGCCAGCCTCTGCACTCCCCGCCTGATCTCCCCCTCATCGAACGCCGCGTAGCCGAGCAGCAACGCGCCGCGCTCGAGCTGCACCATCGAGTAGCGCGAGATAGGCATCACCTCGACTCCCTCACGCGCAGCCGCTGCAGTCGCAGCTCGGTCGCTCACGCCAGGCTGCAGCCATCCCACCATGTGCAGCCCTGCCGCATCGGGCGCGAGCTGCATCGCATCGCCGATCTCGCTCTCGGCAGCCGATAGAAGCGTCTGCTGTCGCTCCGCGCACAGCGCGCGCACGCGACGCACGTGTCGACCGTAGTGTCCCGCCTCCATGAAATCCGCGAGCACGCCCTGCTCGGGCGTCGGCGAATGCCCGCCCGCGATCGCGCGCGCCGCACGGAAAATATCCACGAGCTCGTCGGGAACGATCATGTAACCGAGCCTGAGCGCGGGCGCGAGCGTCTTGCTGAACGTCCCGATGTAGAGTACGCGCCCCGAGCCACCGCGCTCCGTGTCGAGCCCCTGCAGACACGGGATCGGCCGCCCCGAATAGCGAAACTCGCTGTCGTAGTCATCCTCCAGCACCCATCCGCCCACGCGACGCGCCCAGGTGAGGAGCGCCAGTCTGCGCGACGCGCTCATGATCGAGCCGAGTGGGAATTGATGCGAAGGCGTGACGTAAGCCACCCGCGCTGCAGGAGAGAGTCGCTCGCCCGCATCAATGTTCATCCCCTCGTCGTCGACGGGAACGGGAATCACGCGCGCGCCCGCGGCCGCGAGCGCCGCACGCGCTCCGAGGTAGCCGGGATTCTCCATCCACACCGCGTCGCCGGGCTCGACGAGCACGCGGGCTGCGAGATCGAGCGCCTGCTGCGCGCCGCTCACCATCAATACCTGATCCGGCGTGCATCGCACGCCGCGCGCGCTTGTGACGTACGACGCGATGGCATTCCGCAGCGCCTCGTCGCCCGCGGCGGGCGCGTGGCCGAGGAAGACCGCACCGCTGCGCCATCGCCGCGCGGTGAGCCGCGCCCAGAGCGCGGCCGGAAAAATGTCGACGGCCGGCATCCCGAGCGTGAATGCCCTCGTGTCGATGCTCGGAGAGATGCCGGTCTCCGGATCGGCGGCGAGCGCCTGCGCCCATCGCGTGGGGACCTGCGTCGGAGCGGTCGCTACACGCAGCGAGGGCTCGCGCACCGCGCCCGGCGGATGCGGCGCGCGAGCCATACGCCGTGCGACGTTCACGTTCGTCAACGAGTCCGGCATCGCCGCGCGCACACGCGTGCCTCCCCCGCCACGCGCGCTCAGATAGCCCTCGGCGCACAGCTGGTCGAACGCGAGGACTACGGTGTTACGCGCGACGCCGAGCTCCGCGGCGAGCACGCGCGACGATGGCAGCCGCGTGTCGGCGGCGAGGCGCCCCGCGAGAATGTTCGCGCGCACGCCCTCGTAGATCTGGCGATGCAGCGGCTCGCGCGACGCGAAGTCCAGTGGGACGAGCAGCGGCGCCGTGTCAGCGACGCGCTTGCTTTTCGATCTACCTTTGGTTGGACCAGTCACCATCTCTCAATTTGGTGCTTGTGAGGGCTCCATGCGAGGGGTAGTCTGTGTCGTGTTGAACGACGCAACCTCGAACCCACGAGTCTCGATGACCACCGACACGCAGATGAGCCGACGCGACATGCTCGAGCGGCTCGCCTTGGCTGGCAGCGCGCTGCTGCTCACGCCGACAGTCGCATCCGCCTCCGCACCCAACGCGCACAGCAAGGGTCCGATATTCGTGCAGGATCTTCCGCCCGTTTCCCTCGACGGATGGAAGATGACCGCGCTCGAGATCACGTACGCGCCCGCAGAGGTCGACCACGCGCATCGCCACATCGGCTTCGTCTTCGGCTACGTGCTCGAAGGCGATCTTCGTTTCAAGGCGGATGGCAGCGAGGAGACGGTCTACCACACGGGGCAGATGTTCTACGAACCGCCCGGAACCATCCACCGCGTGTCGGCGAACGCGAGCACGACGAAGGAGTGCCGCTTCCTCGCGATGGTGTTCGTCGACAAGGCGAAGCCTCTCACGGTGCCCGTATGAGCGCCGACGCGCTCGTCGCCGCAGCGGAAGACCGCATCGTGCGGACGAGGCGCGTCGCGTTCATCGCGCTGCGAGCGATGGTTGCCCTGCAGATCGTCTGGCTGATCTCCTATTGTTTTCGCGAGCACCCTGCGTTCTCGAGCATCTACTACGCGGCCGTCTTCACGCCTATCGCCGCCGCGCTCGCGCTCACGTCCGGACGCGTGCGCTGGATCGCGACGCTCACACGCATCGTCATCGGCATCGCCTTCTTCGAGAACGTCATCGATCGGCTCGGCTTCCTCGGACCGCCGGGCGCGCCAGGCGTGTCGTGGGGCGACTTTCACCACTTCATCGCGTACACGGCGGTCGTGAACGCCTTCGCTCCCGCAGCGATCATCCCGGCACTCGCGGTCGTGGCGACGCTCTTCGAGGGCACCTTCGGCGTCACCATGCTCCTCGGCGTTCGCGTTCGACTCGCGAGCATCGGGTCGGCGCTGCTGCTCTTCACCTTCGCCACCGCGATGATCCTCTCCGGCATCTCACAGCTTCCCTATGCGGTCTATCTCATGTCGATTGCCGCGTGGTCGATCGCCACGATCGACGCATCCGCGCTGAGCATCGATGCGCTCGTGCGCTCTCCCTCGGTCCAAATCGCGTGACGCAGCGCGCCGTCGCGTGCGCGATTGCGTCACGCGGACTCGGCGCTTGAGCGCTCGCACAGACCGCACACACATCGCACATTGAATCTGCCGGGCACGGCTTTCATGCTCCGAGCTTCACCTCAGCTCGAGCACGGAGAGCGATGCGACGTGACGGTGTGGACGAATGATCGGCATGATGCTGCTCGCGCTTGCATGCGCTGGGCCGTGCGCGGGCGCGGACGCGCGCGACAGCATTCGGCCCACGTCGCGCGCAACAGCGCCCGACACGGCGATCCTCTGGCGATACGATCTCCGCACCGGAGATTATCTCGTCTACCGCGAAACCTTTCGCCAGGAGATTGACGGGAGTGCCGTCTTTGGCGCGCCGGCGCCGCGCGACAAGCCCTTCGGCTCGCCCTTCCTCAGCGCGGCGCGCGACGAGTGGACGTCGCGCGAGCGCCGAGCCCCGCACACGCGTGCTCGGGGTGCGCATGCTCTCGCGCCTCGACCGTGCCGCGCGCCCGTCGCGTGCGCCGGGAACCACGTTTCGCGGGATGGCGAGTGAGGCGCATCGCGGCTGGCCGTACGCCATCTACATACCCGATGACTATCGGGGCGATGAGCCGTTTCCGCTCATCGTGTATCTCGCCGGAAACTCCGGCCCCGCGATCGAGGGCGTGCAGCTCGGCAGCACCGCCTTCGAGCGCACTGGCTACATCGTGGTCTATCCGAACAGCTGGGGTAGCTGGTGGCGCACCGCAACCGAAGCGATGGTCGATTCGCTTCTCAAGGATGTGATGCGCAAGTACGCGATCGATCCCGATCACGTCTACCGCTCGGGGCTGAGCAACGGCGGTACGGGCACATTCGACTACGCCTCGCTCTGGCCGCAGCGCTTCTCGGCCACCGTCGTCGCGATGGGCGCCGGACTGTTCGGCTTTACAGAGAACGGAGGCGACCGTCCCTTCCCATCGAATGTCGTGCATCTGCCGTTGCTCTTCCTGCATGGAAAGCTCGATCCGATGATCCCGTACAGCGCAACGACGAAGACTGTGGACTCGTTGCGCGCACAGCACGTGGATGTGTCGTCCCCGGAAGCGGCGACGATGGCGCGACGGTCGACTTCTTCGAGCATCACACGGGTCGCGTCATGCCGAAGAAGATCGACTTCTCCGTCGCGACGACCGCTCACGCGCGCAACTACTGGATCGAGATTCTCGCGAAGGAAGAGCCGAAGGGCGACCAGGCGAACCTCACCGATGCCATCCGTGCGAAGCTCGGTACACTCGTGCGCGGCACCGCGCGAGGATCGATCGACGACCACCACGCCATCCACGTCGATGCGGAGCACGTGCGCCGACTCCGACTCCTCCTTCGCCCCGATCTCTTCGCGCACGACGGCCCGGTGAAGATCGTGCTGAACGGCAAGACCGTCTTCGAGGGCGCGCTGCCGATCGACTGCGCGTTGTACGCTCGGACGCTGGCGGATGAGGGCGATCCCTACTTCGCGTGGTCATCCGAGATGACCTTCGACGTGCCCCGATAGGGACTCGAAATGCGAAACCACCACCTTAGATTGCCCGTACGACCGGGCACTGCTGGAGCGTGCCCACAAGCGAGGAGCGACGGGAATGATGGATCCGGATGTAGTCAGCTTTGCGGGCGTCATGCTCACGATCATCGTAACGGTCGCCTCGGGCACATTGATCTACGTCGCCGCGAGATTCGCGCTCGGTGCAGCAAAGTCGAAGGAGCGCGGCCCATCGATGCTCGACGCGGGAAAGCTGGAGCAGCTACAGCAATCGGTCGACTCGATAGCGATCGAGGTCGAGCGAATAGCCGAGGCGCAGCGCTTCATGGCGAAGCTGGCCCAGGAGCGCACTGAGGCGCCGAAGCTGCCGCGGTAACGTGTCGCGACCACCATAAGCAAGTTGCTGTTGCACCATCCGTTTTCTGTTCGTTCAATCCGTTCGTGTCGCCTTTCACGGGTTCGCTTTTGCAGCCGCGCGGGAGCATTGTCCGCACGCGAGCATCGACCAACATTTCGGCGTTCATCATCTGGAGCGCTCGTGGTCGATGTAACAGGAAGTCGCTGCTCTTTCGCGGCGATCGTGTTTGCGCTGGGACTCGCACTCGCAGCAACGCCGGCGGCGAGCGCGCAAACGCGACGCGGCGCCCCCATGCACCCCGACTCGGCCCTCGGCCGACGCCCGATCCCCGGCGCGGTGATCATCTCTCCCGCCTTCGCCCGCGCGATCGCGAACGGGACGCGCACGCGTACCGGCGAGCCGGGCCCCCGGAATTGGGTGCAGCATGCGCGCTACTCGATCGACGCCTCGATCGATCCGGCAACCAACACGCTCACCGGCTCGGAGCACGTCATCTATCTGAACAACTCGCCCGACACACTCGCGAAGCTCGCCGTCTATCTGCGGCAGAACGTCTTCCGCGCTGGGAGCCAGCGCCGCGATGCCGCGCCGACCACGGATGGAATCAAGCTCGGAAAGGTTGTCGCGAATGGCTTAACGCTCAATGAAGTATCGTCGTCGGATGAAGATGCGAGCAGACACGCGGGATACGTCGTCGATGCAACCGTGATGTGGGTGACGCTCCCCGCTCCGCTGCTCCCGCACGACTCCGCGACACTCGAATTCGCGTGGTCGTTCATCCCGCCCCTCACCCCTGCCGATGGCCGCGAGGGTCGCGACGACCATCTCTACCTCCTCGGCTATTGGTATCCGCAGGTCGCCGTCTATGATGATGTGAACGGCTGGATGGCCGACCCGTATCTTCTCGAGGCCGAGTTCTACATGGATCCCGCGGACTACGATGTGCGCGTCACGGCGCCTCGTGGTTGGGTCGTCGGCGCGACCGGTTCGCTGCAGAACGCGAGCGAGGTGCTGAGCCCCGCCGCGCGCACGAAGCTCGCGCAGGCGCGCGCGACGGGCGCCGTCGTGACCATCAGCAAGCCGCCCGATGGCTTCGCCGCGTTCGCGTCGCAATCCCCGAGCGTGACGTGGCACTTCACGGCGCCCAACGTGCGCGACTTCGCGTGGGGCACGAGCGATCGCTATCAGTGGGACGCCACGCGCGCGCTCATCGCGGGCGCGAGCGGCAAGCAGGACACCGTCGACATCTACTCGTTCTTTCGTCTCGATGCGCGCGCGTCCGCGTGGGAAGCCGGCGGCGCACGCTACACGCGCGACGCGGTGCAGCAGCTCTCCTCGTATCTCTGGGAATATCCGTGGCCGACGATGACGTCGATGGAAGGCGTGCTCACGGGCGGTGGCATGGAGTATCCGCGGCTCACCTTCATGCAACCGTGGGCCGACACGCTCTCGCTCGCCGGTGACCTGATGCACGAGACGGGGCACATGTGGTTTCCGATGCAGGTCGGCTCGAGCGAGACGCGCTTCCCGTGGATGGATGAGGGCTTCACCCAGTTCGACGCAGCGCAAGGGATGCGGCAGCTGTATGGCGAGCCTCGGAAGGGTGGCCGCATCGCGGATCAGGAAGCCGGGCAGCGCACGCTCTACATCCGACGCGCGCTCGCCGGACAGGATCAGATCCTCATGACGCCGGGCGATCTCTTCCCCTCGGATCTCTACAACGTGATGTACTACGACAAGACCGCGCAGATTCTCTCCGCGCTCCGCGGCATCCTTGGGCCGGAGACCTTTCAGCGCGCGTACCGCGAGTACGGTCACCGCTGGATCGGGCGTCATCCGTATCCGAATGACTTCTTCGACACGATCGAGGATGTGTCGAAGCAGGATCTCAGCTGGTTTTGGAGCTCGTGGTTCTTCGAGGCGTGGCCACTCGACCAGGCGATCTCGAGCGTGAAGAAGAACGGACTCTCGGTGGACATCACGATCGCCGACCGTGGCCTCGCACCGATGCCCGTCGATCTCGCGGTCACGCGCGCGAACGGAAAGGTCGAGCGCATGCGCATTCCCGCGACCGTGTGGCTGCGCGGCGCGCGCACCTACGTCGCGCACGTCGCCGCGGGCTCGGAGGTCACGCGCGTCGAGATCGATCCCGATGCACTCTTTCCCGACATCGATCGCACCAATCAGCTCTGGACGGCATCGCGCACGATGCACGCCCACGACTGATCGCCCGACGCTGCGGAGAGGCGCGCCGTTCGATAGCTTCCTGTATACCACAACGGTCGCCGGCTCCCGGCAGCCCTTCTGTATTTCGGAAACCCGCACGCGACAATCGGAGCTTCGTCATGCGCTTTACACTCGCGACCGCGCTCGTCCTCGCACTCGTCTCCCCAGCGCTCGCGCAGAATAAGACGAAGTCGAAGACCGCCACGGCGCGAAAGTCGAAGCAGGCGACTCTCCCCGGCACCGACTCCTCGGCGCGTCTCGCATCGGACCCCATGCTGCGCGCGCTGCAATGGCGCCTCATTGGCCCGTTTCGCGGCGGACGCGCGGTTGCGGTCACGGGCGATCCCGTCGAGAAGCGCACGTTCTACTTCGGCGCGGTCGATGGTGGCGTGTGGAAGACGACGAACGCCGGCGTCACCTGGCGGAACATCTCCGACGACAAGTCGACGATCGCCTCCGTCGGAGCGATCGCTGTGGCGCCCTCCGATCGCAACGTGATTTACGTCGGCACGGGGGAGACCGACTTCCGCGAAGATCTCACCGTCGGTGATGGCATGTATCGCTCGACCGATGCAGGGCTGACCTGGAAACACATCGGCCTCGAGAAGACCGAGCAGATCGCGGCGATCCGCATCGACCCGAAAGATCCGGATGATGTCTTCGTCGCGGCGTACGGGCACGCCTTCGGGCCGAACCCCGATCGCGGCGTCTATCGCTCGCGCGACGGCGGCACGACGTGGAAGCGCGTGCTCTTCGTCGATGACAGCACGGGCGCGATCGACCTCGCGATGGATCCCACGAATCCGCGCATTCTCTACGCGGCCATGTGGCGCTTTCAGCGATATCCCTGGGGTTTCAGCGCCGGCGGCGGCAAGAGCGGCCTCTGGAAAAGCACCGACGGTGGCGACAGCTGGACGGAGCTCACCGACAATCCGGGGATGCCCGACGTCCCGGTCGGACGCATCGGTGTGTCGGTATCCGGCTCGATGCCCAATCGCGTTTACGCCTACGTCGAGACGTCCCCCGACGACTCGCTCGGCGGCATCTATCGCTCGGAAAATTCCGGCGCGACGTGGAAGCGGCAGAACGGCGACCAGGACTTCATGGTGCGGCCGTGGTATTACGGACTGCTGTCCGCCGACCCGAAGGACCCGAACGTCGTCTGGGTGATGAATCTCAGCACGTACAAGTCCATCGATGGCGGTCACACCTTCCAGCGCATGCGCGTGCCGCACGGTGACGATCACCAGCTCTGGATCGATCCCAACGATTCCAATCGCATGATCGAGGGAAATGATGGAGGCGCGACACTGTCGCTCGACGGCGGAGAGAACTGGTCATCGCAGGACAATCAGCCGACGTCGCAGTTCTATCACGTGCTCGCCGACAACGAGTTTCCGTACCGTCTCTACGGCGCGCAGCAGGACAACTCGAGCGTGCGCATCAAGAGCCGCTCCGACCAGGGTGCGATCACCCGGCAGGACTGGGATGCACTTCCCTTTGGAGAGTCGGGCTATATCGCCGTCGATCCCCGCAACGCGCAGATCTCCTACGGCGCGTCGTACTGGGGGCAGATTCAACGATTGAACGAGAAGACGAACGAGCTGCGCGACATCAGCGTGGGACTTCCGAACTACGACGGTTACGCTGCGAAGGATGTTCCGCTCCGCTTTCAGTGGACCTTCCCTATGGTCCTCTCGCCAAGCTCGCCGTCTACGCTGTACGCCGCGGCGCAGCGCGTCTTCCGCACCACCAACGAAGGACAGAGCTGGACCGCCATCTCCCCTGATCTCACGCTGCACGACAGCGCGACGATGGGCCACGTCGGCGGCCCGATCACGCGCGATGAAACGGGAACCGAGATCTACGCGACCGTCTTCGCCTTCGCGGAATCGCCGGTGAAGGCCGGCGTGCTCTGGGCGGGCTCCGACGACGGGCTCGTGCACGTATCGCGTGACAACGGCGCCTCGTGGCAGGATGTCACGCCGCATTTCGGCGGCAGCTTCACACGCGTGAGCATCATCGAGCCGGGGCACTTCGACGCGGGTACCGCCTATCTCGCCGCGAATCGCTATCAGCAGGACGACAAGCATCCGTATCTGTACCGCACGACGAACTACGGCGCGACGTGGACCCGCATCGACACCGGCATTCCGGAGCTCGCCTACACGCGCACCATACGCGAGGATCCCGTCGCGCGCGGACTTCTCTACGCGGGTACGGAGAGCGGCGTGTACGTCTCCTTCGATGATGGCGCGCGCTGGCAGCCGCTGCAGCTGAATCTTCCGCGCAGCTCCGCACGCGATCTCGCCATCCACGGCAACGACCTGCTCGTCGCCACGCATGGACGCTCGTTCTGGATATTGGACAATGTATCGGTGCTCCGGCAGCTCACCGAAGCCGTGCGGAAGGAGACCGTGCACGTCTTCGTGCCCGACACAGCCATCCGGTGGGACGGCGGTGCTGCGCATCACAGTCTCGAGTCCGGACAGAATGCGCGCGGCGGCGTCACCGTCGACTACTCCTTTCGCGACACGCCGAAAGGACGCGTCACGCTCGACTTTCTCGATCGCGCGGGCAAGGTCATTCGGACTTTTTCATCCACCGGCGCTCCTCCAGCGGATAGCGCAGCGAAGGACTCCGTAACGAAAGACTCGGTCGGAAAAGCGCAGCGCGACACGACGGCCTCGAGGGGCCGCAAGAAGAAAATCGAAGGGGCGGACAGCGCGTCGTACGCGGCGAGTGATTCGCTGGTGACGGTGCGCGCCGGCATGAACCGCTTCGTCTGGAATCTCCGCTACCCCGACGTCAAGCACATTACGGACATCGTCGTCGATTACGGAACCGTGACCGGCATGCAGGTGCTTCCGGGCATCTACACCGCGCGCCTCACCGCCGGCGGGAAATCGTACTCGCAGCCGTTCACCGTCGTGAACGATCCGCGGACCACGGTGACGCCAGCCGCGCTACAGGCACAGCTCGCCGCGTGGACACAGCTTCGCGACCGGCTCGACTCCACCGTGACTGTGGCGAAGAGCGTCGAGACCATGCAGGAGCAGATCGATGCGCGCATCAAGCAGGTCAAGGACCAGCCCTACGCGTCACGCGTGAAGAGCGCCGGCACCCCCCTGCGCGCGAAGCTCGAGGAGATTCGCGACGCGCTCGTGGAGGTGCACTCTCACGCCGATGAGATCACGCTGCACTATCCCGTGAAGCTCTACAACATGATGCTGACGCTCAACGGCCAACTGCTCTCCGGCGACGCCGCGCCCACCGAGTCGCAGCTCCAGTCCCTCGGGGAGCTTTCGGCGAAAGTGGACGCACAGCTGCAGTCGCTGCGCCGGATCGAGGACGTCGACGTCGCTGCCTTCAACAAGATGATGAAGGAGCTCGACGTGCCGGCGGTGACGGTGCACACAACTCCGATCAAGGCGCCGCCGGTCGTGATGTAG
>JBDTJH010000109.1:0-4877 GCA_039935955.1 Gemmatimonadaceae bacterium | reverse complement strand
CCCGCCTCCCAGCGATTCCTCGTGCGCGCCTCGATCCCCGTCACCGCGTCGCCGAGCCCGGCGAACTCCTTCGCACGATCGAGATCGATGTAGACGTACGAATTGTCGTACTCGTACATCCCGGTCTCGAACACACCCGTGACCTCGAACTGAAAGATGCGCGGCACGATGCTGCCCACCGACGCGTTGAACTTTGCGCCCGCGGGCGAGATCATCGTAAGCTTGCTCCCCGGAAATACATTCAACCGCTCGGCCAACCGTTTGCCGAGCACCGCGCCGCGATGCTGCCCATCCTCCGTGTAGAAGCGGAAGTCGCCCGTCGCCGCGTGCTTGCGAATCGTCGTCACGTCCGCGACGCCGGGACCTGCGGGCGGAATTCCGTCGACGAAGACCCCTTCGGAGTAGTCGTGGCCCGCGGTTGCGAGCGCCTGCGTGAGCACGAACGGCGCCGCGGCGACCACGCGCGCAGTGCTCCGTACACGTGCGAGCGTGGGGCGCCAGTCGGTGACCTTGAGATCCTCGCCGAAGGTGAGCACGCGCAGATCGGGGCTGCCGACGAGAATCTTCTCGCGGAGATCCGTCTGCATCCCGGTCATCACGCCGTTGGTGATGATGAGCGCGCCGACGCCCACCAGCACACCGCCGATCGCGATGACGCTGATGAAGGAGAAGAGCCGCGCACTTCCGCGGCTGCGCAGATAGCGCCAGGCGATCGACAGCTCGAGACGGCTCATTCGGGGCGCATCGTCGGAAAGAGAATCACATCACGGATATGTGATATACCCGACAGATACATGAACAGCCGATCGATGCCGACGCCGACGCCACCCATCGGCGGCATCCCGTGCTCCATCGCGCGGAGGTAGTCCTCATCGATGCCCGCCGCTTCCTCGTCGCCCGCCGCGCGCAGCGCCGCCTGCGCTTCGAAGCGGCGGCGCTGGTCGAGCGGATCATTGAGCTCGCTGAAGGCGTTCGCGAGCTCGCGACCGCCGGCGAAGAGCTCGAAGCGCTCGGTGAGGTGCGGTGCCCCGCGCTTGGGCTTCGCCAGCGGCGACAGCTCGAGCGGATAGTCGACGACGAACGTGGGCTCGTGCAGTGCGCGCTCGACGTGCGCCTGAAAGAGCTCGTCGAGCAGCTTGGGGCGCGAGAGCGTGTCCGCGTGCGCGACGTTCGCGGCCTCGGCGGCGCTTCGAAGAAATGCGTCGGAGGCGGCGAGCACGTCGACGCCCATCGCCTCGTTCAACGATCCTACCCACTCCGTTCGCGCGAATGGCGTCGCGAGCGCGGGCACATTCGCGCCGAGGGTTGGATGCGCGCGCACGGCATCTGCCGCCGCGACGAGCAGCTGCTCGACGAGGAGCATCATGTCCGTGTAGTCCGCGTACGCCTGATACCACTCGAGCATGGTGAACTCGGGGTTGTGCGTGCGGTCGACGCCCTCGTTGCGGAAGTCGTGGCCGATCTCGTAGACGGCATCGAAGCCGCCGACGATCAGCCGCTTGAGATAGAGCTCGTCGGCAATGCGCAGAAAGAGCGGGATGTCGAGCGCGTTGTGGTGCGTCGTGAACGGACGCGCCGCGGCGCCGCCGTAGAGCGGCTGGAGCACTGGCGTCTCGACCTCGAGAAAGCCGCGTGCGTCGAGGAAGGCGCGGAGCGCCGAGATCATCTTCGAGCGCGCGACGAATGATGCGCGCACATCGGGGTGCACCGCGAGATCGACCGCGCGCTGACGGTCGCGCTGCTCGGGATCGCTGAATCCCGAGTGGCGCACGACGACGCCGTCGACGGTCTCCTCCTTCCCGAACGGAAGCGGGCGTAGCGACTTCGCGAGCATCTCCGCTGTCGCCACGCGTACCGTCGCCTCGCCCGTCTTCGTTCGAAAGAGCGCGCCGGTCACACCGATGACGTCGCCGATGTCGAAGAGCTTGAGCGTCTCGAACAGCTCGTCGCCGAGATCGTCCTTGCGGAAGTAGAGCTGGACGCGGCCGGAGTCGTCGGCGAGATGCGCGAAGCTCGTCTTCCCCTGCCCGCGCCACGCGACGATCCGCCCGGCGACGCTCACCGTCTCGCCTTCATCCGCGCTCCCGAGGGCGGCGACCGCGGAGGCGGCGGTGTGCGTGCGCGCGAAGCGGTAAGCGTACGGCGAAACGCCGCGCGCCAGCAGTGCATCGTGCTTGTCGCGCCGCGCCTTGAGAACGAAGTTCTGCTCCTCGGTCGTCACGACGTGTGCACTCCGGGAGCCGCGCGCTTCAGATACGCCTCGATGAACGGATCGATCGCGCCGTCCATCACCTTGCCGACGTCGGTGAGCTTGAGCTCCGTGCGGTGATCGTTGACCATGGTGTACGGCTGGAAGACGTAGCTGCGGATCTGGTTGCCGAAGGAGACGTCCGTCTTCGCCGAATCGACTTCCGCCTTCTTCGCCTCGCGCGCCTCGACCTCGCGCTGGTAGAGCGCGTTCTTCAGCATTTTGAGCGCGGTCTCCTTGTTCTTGTGCTGCGACCGCTGCTGCTGGCAGCTCGTCACGATGCCGGACGGGATGTGCGTGAGGCGCACGGCGGAGCTGGTCTTGTTGACGTGCTGGCCGCCGGCGCCCGACGCGCGAAAGACATCCATGCGAATGTCCTCGTCGCGCACCTCGATGTTGATCTCCTCGTCGACGTCGGGATAGACGAACACCGATGCGAAGCTCGTGTGCCTGCGCGACTGCGAGTCGAACGGCGAGATGCGCACGAGCCGATGCACGCCGGCCTCGGAGCGCAGGAAGCCATACGCGTACTCGCCCTTGACCTCGAGCATCGCGCCCTTGATGCCGGCTTCCTCGCCATCGCTGACGTCGAGCACGTCGACGGAGAAGCCGCGGCGCTCGGCCCAGCGCGTGTACATGCGCAGGAGCATGCCTGCCCAGTCCTGCGCCTCGGTGCCGCCGGCACCCGCGCTGATCTCGACCATCGCGTTGCGATGATCGTCGGCGCCCTGCAGCATCGAGCGGAGCTCGTAGCTGCGCAGCTCATCCTCGAAGCCCGAGAGATCATGATCGAGCTCGCCCGAAAGCTCCGCGTCCGGCTCGGCCTGCAGCAGCTCGTCGAGCTCCGTCATCTCGCGGAGCTTCGCGTCGAGCCGGTCGTAGGGCTCGACCCAGTTCTTGATCGTATTGACTTCCTGAATCACTTCGCGCGCGCGATCGGCGTTGTCCCAGAACTTGGGCTCGCCCATCTGCGCTTCACGTGTGGTCAGTGAGACGCGCTTGGTATCCAAGTCAAAGCAACCCCCGGAGCTCGGCGAGTCGCTCATCGTGCCGGCGCAGCTGCCGGGTACGTTCACTCTCGGACATTGGATCCACTCCACTGATGAGGACTACCAAACGATGAGAGCCGCTCCGGACGCCGGAACGGCTCGCACCTGAAATATAATCCCACATCGGCGCTTCAGCACGACACGGACTTGCTGCATCCGCGGGAATTCTAGAAGATCTTGGCGCCGCCCGCGAGCACGTCGTTGAGCGCATCCTGGAAGTGCGTCGTATTCTCGGCGAACTCCTTCCCCATCTGCTCGACGTATTCCTCGTAGCTCTTCTTGATCTCTTCGCGGAAGCTCTCGCGCAGCGTGCCGTCGCGCTTCCCCTTCGCGTGGCGATCGGGAAAGTACGCGATGATGTCGGAGACGAGCGCTCGCGCGAGCCGCTTCGCCTTCTGATTCGGATCGTTGGCGAGGAACGGGTTGATCGGCGGACGCGCGGCCGGCGCGCCGCCGACCTGGGGTGCGGAGGGACGCGTGACGGGCGCGGTTGCGCGCGGCGCGGGAGCAGGTGCGCTCGCAGGTGCGCTCGCAGGTGCGCTCGCAGGTGCGGGCGCAGGTGCGGGCGCAGGTGCGGGCGCAGGTGCGGCGCTCGCCGAAGTGGGCTGCGGCGACGATGGCGCTGTTGGCGCCGCAGATTGCGTAGGCGCGGCGACGGGCGGCGCGGTGCGCTGCACCGGCGGCGACGCGTACGATGATCCACCGGATGATGGCGCCGAGGGTGCCGACGGCATGCTCGGCTGCGGTGAGGACGTCGGCGCGAAGGGCGACATGCGCGGCGCGACCGGCGGCTGCGACACCGGCGGCGCGGCTGGCGCGGCTGGCGCGGCTGGCGCGGCAACGGGTGCGACGGTGGCCGCAGGTGCCACGGCGACCGGTGGTGCAGTCCGCGGCGCTACGGGGGCGGGCGCCTGCGCGCGATCGCTTGGTGGCGTGAGCGCCGACGGACGCGAGGGCATGCTCGTGTCGGCCGAAGTGCGCGGCGCCGATGATGGAGCCGGTGCCGCCGGCGCGGCGGCGCCGCCCTGTGCAGCGAAGCTCGCATGCATCGGCTGCGGGGGGGTCGGCATCGAGACGGGCGGGCGCGGCGAGAGCGGCGGCGACAGGGACGGACGCTGGCGCGCCGGTGTTTGTGTCATCTGCGGAGCCGGTGTCGACGCGGTGAAGTCCTCGTCGATCCGACCGCGCTCGCCGATGGCGATCACACCGCCGCAGACCGAACAGCGCGCGCGAACGCCCGCGAGCGGGATCTTGGCGGGATCGACGCGGAAGACGGAGCTGCACTCGGGACAGGTGACGTTCATGCGGTGGCGCTCACGCGAGAGTTGTTCCGTTCATCGTTCGGAAACGCCCACCGGCGAGCCGAGGATAGGATCCTGTCGCCGGTCGACGACATAGACGGATCCGTTGAGAGTCTTCGCATAGCTCTTCATCTCTGTGGCCAGCTCGCTGACCTGCGCGGGGTGACTGAAGGTCCGTCGCTCGTTCGTCACGACGCCGATGCTGACCGTCATGAGCGGGACGCGGTGCAGCTGTCCCCGCCTGTCCTTGCCGAAATAATAGCCTGCCTGCCGATCCTG
>JBDTJH010000108.1:0-5405 GCA_039935955.1 Gemmatimonadaceae bacterium | reverse complement strand
CCTCGGCCACTCCCGGCGCGACGGCGCTCAGATTCCCCGAGCCGGTCACCGCGATGCCGATGAAGGCGTGAATGATGCCGAGCACGGTACCGAGCAGCCCGACGAGCGGGCTGACCGAGCCGATCGTCGCGAGCCAGGGGATGTACGTCGAGAGCTGGTCGCGCTGCGCCGAGCTCTCGGACTCGAGCACGAGACGGAGCGCCTCGACTTGCGATCCGCGGAGCGGTGCCGCTGATGCCTCGCGCAAGGCACCGGGCTTGATCTCCGCGAAGAAGTTCACGGCGCGCGTGAAGACGTGCGTGAACGGGTTCGACTTCGCACGGCGTGTGATCCCCGTCGCCGCATCGAGCGACGCTGTTCGCTCGAACTCGTAGATGAACTCGCGGCCGCGCTTCGTCACGCGATGGAACTCGATCCACTTGGCGAGCATGATCGCCCAGCTCACGAGCGAGAGCACCAGCAGGAAGACCAACACCACCCGCGTCACCGGCGACGCCGAGCGAATGAGATCGAACGCGGACGTCGGCACCGCGCCGCCCACCTGCAACATCGCGAGCCCATGCATCATGCCTTGTCTCCCGCGCGGCGAGCCGCGAACCAGTGGTATGTGTCGCGAAGACCATCGTGGAGAGACATCTTCGGCTTCCAGCCGAGCCCCTGGGCTGCCTTGTCGTTGCGCACGGCGGAGCGGCGCTGCTCGCCCGCCCGCGCGGGCGCGTGCACGACATCCGATTTCCCGGACGACACGTCCTTGAGCACGTTCGCCAGCGTGACGACATCGGTCTCGATCGCCGTACCGATGTTGAACGCGCGCGAGTCGACGCCCATCGCGGGCGGTAGCTTCACGGTCGCCGCCGCGAGATTCGCGCGCGCGACGTCGCCGACGAAGACGTAGTCGCGCGTCTGTCCTCCGTCGCCGAACACGGTGAGTGGCGCACCGTCGATGAGCTTGTCGCAGAAGATCGCGACGACGCCCGCTTCGCCATGTGGATCCTGTCGTGGCCCATACACATTCGAGTAGCGGAGCGCGACGCAGTCGAGCCCGTGCACGCGCGCGAAGTATCCCATGTACAGCTCGACACTGAACTTCGCGGTGCCGTATGGCGATTGCGGGTCCTTCGGCGCATCCTCCGACGTCGGGGCCTCGACGAGATCGCCGTAGACCGCGCCGCCAGTGCTCGAGAAGACGAAGCGCGTCGCGTGGCCGGACTGGCGCACGGCCTCGAGCAGATTGAGCGAGCCGCCGATGTTCAGGCTCGCGTCGGCCGCCGGATCGGTGACGCTCTTCCGCACGTCGATCTGCGCGGCGAGGTGACAGATCACATCGAACTTCCCGTCGCGCACCGTCGCCGCCGCCTCGGGCGAGCAGACGTCGAGCTCCGCGAACGTCGCACCCGCCGGAACCTGCGCGCGCTTGCCGCTCGACAGATTGTCGATCACCGTGACCGCGAAGCCGTTGGCGAGCAGAAGATCCGTCACGTGCGAGCCGATGAATCCCGCGCCGCCCGTCACCATCGCGCGCCGCGTCATTCCGTGCCCCCGCGCTGCGAGAGCTCGGAGGGATCGTCGTCGCCGGGTGCATCGGCAGCGCGAAGATCGAAGAGGTAGCGCAGCGCGTCGACGACGCCGAGTCCACGTCCGTTCGCCGCCGCCGCGCGCAGTCGCACGCTCGGCTCGTGCAGAAACTTGTTCATTAAGGCCCTCGAAAAGTGTTCGACCGCCTCGCGATCGCGCGGCGACAAATGCTCGAGCTTTCGCATCGCATCCGCGAGCTCAGCCTCGCGCATCCGATCCATCTCCGTGCGAAACGTGCGCAAGACAGGTACCGCCGCCAGCCCTGCCAGCCATTCCCAGTATTTCTCGACCTCTGGCGCAATCAACGACTCGGCGGCCGGAAGCTGTTCACGGCGGCGCTCGATGTTCGCCGTGGCAACGGTGCGCAGATCGTCGATGTCGTAGAGAAAGATGTTGCCGAGCGTGCCGACTT
Source organism: Gemmatimonadaceae bacterium (assembly GCA_039935955.1). GTDB lineage: Bacteria > Gemmatimonadota > Gemmatimonadetes > Gemmatimonadales > Gemmatimonadaceae > FEN-1250. The sequence continues at coordinate 3,418 of JBDTJH010000108.1, read as the reverse complement.
CCGGATCGACATCGCGCGGCACCGCGATGTCGAGGATACAAAGCGGCCGATCACCGCGCGCCTTGAGCGACTCCGCAATCTGTTCGACACCGACGATCGCGTGAGGTGCCGCCGTGGAGCAGATCAGCAGATCGACGTCCGCGAGATGCGTCCAGCATTCCTCGTAGTGCAGCGCCTGGGCCTTGTAGCGTGTCGCCAGCTCCTCCGCCCGCTCATGCGTGCGATTCGCGACGATCGCCGTGCGCACACCCTCGGCCACGAGGCACTCGAGCGCGAGCTCCGCCATCTCGCCTGCGCCGAGCACCATCGCGTGTCGCCCGTTGAGCGAGCCGAAGATCTTCGACGCAAGCTGCACGGCAGCCGAGCTGGTCGACGCGGCGCCGCGACCCAACGACGTCTCGTGGCGCACACGTCCGCCGACCATCAGGGCGGACTGAAAGAGCCGGGTGAGCACGGCGCCTGATGCAGCGCGGCAGCGCTCCCACGCATCGCGCACCTGCCCGTGGATCTGCGCTTCGCCGAGGATCATCGAGTCCATGCCGGCGGTCACACGGTAGAGATGCGATACCGCATCGCGATCGCGGCGCACGTAGCCGAACTGCGACACGTCTTCGCCGAGAAGCGCGGAGAAGTCGGACCAGATCGCGGGGACGGCGTCGCCCTCGCCCTCGACGGCGTAGATCTCGGTGCGATTGCACGTCGAGAGGAGCACGACTTCCTTCGCACCGGCGGCCTCCCGGATCCGCTGCGCCGCAACGATCGTCTCGCCGGCGCGCACGACGAGTCGCTCGCGCAAGGCGAGCGGCGCCGTGTGATGGCTCACCCCGGCGACGATCAGCGCCACGATGCGGCCTCCAACTCGAGTGAGCCGTTCTCGACACGTGCGCAGAAGTCGTCGTCGATGAGTGCGTCGGCGGCGCGGTGCCAGCCGGCGGTATCGCCTGCGTCGAGGAGGCGGCGACGCAGCGTCGCGAGCGCGGCGACGGCGCTCCCGTAACGATCATCGAGGCGCGCGGCGAGCGAATCGCGGATGCGCGCAGCCGCGTTCGGAACGCCGCCGGCCGAGATCCCGATCACGAGCTCGCCCGCGCGATGCGTCGCCGTCGTGCGGCAGTTTCCGCGCGCGGGATCGTCGGCGACGTTCACGAGGCGATGGGCGGCGTGGCCATCATCGGCGACGCGACGGTTCACCGCGCGATCGCTCGTCGCGGCAATGACCAGCTGCGCGCTCCCGACATCGTCGCCGCCGTACGGGCGCTCCTCGAGGTGCAGCCGCTCGTGCGCGGCAGCGAGCGCGCGCACGTCGTCGCCGATCTCCGTCGCCACGAGTCGGACGTGCGCGCCCGAGACCAGAAGCGCGCGCGCCTTGCGCGCCGCGACCGCGCCGCCGCCGACGATCAACGCCTCGATCGCGTCGCCGTGGAGCATCAGCGGGAGCTCGCTCACAGGAACTCGCCGGAGCGCGGGCCGATCGTGCGGAAGGCGACGTAGAGCATTATCACTGCGACGAACAATGCGCTCGACCAGATCGCTGCGCGCGCCGCCTGCCATCCCGCCACCACGCGTCCCACCGTGAGCGCCGTGATCGCGGCCCACGCCGTGACGCCCCAGATGACCTTCAGCTGGTCCGCATCGCGATACACCAGCGAGTAGCCGACGGCGAGCGCGGTTCCCAGCGTGAGCGCGATCCAGCCGCACACGATGGCGAGATGGTTCACGCGATCGAGCGTCTCGAGCGGAGGGAAAAAGCGGAAGATCGCGCCGAAGCGTCGCGACTTGAGCTCGCGACGCTCCAGCAGATACATCACTCCCGATGCCGCCGCCGTCGCGAAGGCGGCGAAGCCAAGAAGACTGAGCGCGACGTGCAGATGGAGCCAGAGTCCGCCTGCAACCTTCGCGGTGGAGCCCGGCGAGAGCGGCGAAGCAAGCGCACCGATGGTGACGAGCGCGGCGAGCGGTGCGGTCACGAGCGTCAGGCTCACCTCGTGCGCAAGCGACTCGACTGCGAGCAGCGTCACCGCAACGACGAACGCGGCACTCGAGAGCGCAGGTCCCAGACCGGTCAGCGGGGGCTCGCCGAACTGCCAGGTGTACGCCAACAGCGCCACCAGATGGATCGCGACGCCGATGGAGAGCAACGCGATGACGCCGCGCACCGGCGCCGCGATGGGGCGGGCGAACGGCGCCGCCGCGAGCGCGGCGGCCGCGATGTAGCACGTGATGGCGATGGCGTGTGCGATGACGAGCATGCAACCGCAAATCTAAGCGAGAAACAGGGGCGTCGTGAGAAGTTCATGATGCGAAGCGGGGCCGCGCATCTCGCGCAGCCCCGCTCGTACGTGCACCTCGACGCCCGAATGCGCCGAAGCTCAGGGCATGCGCGCGGTGAGACGCGCCTTGGTGCCAAGCTTAACCGACGGGTTCTGCTGATCCACCAGCATCAGCGTGGTGCCCCGATCCGTGACTTTCACCACTTGGCCGAGTGCCACGCGCTCCTCGGGCACCATGGCGGTCTCGTCGCCGCGGCCCTTCACCAGGAGCTTGCGACGCGGCTCGAACAGCGTGTACTGATCACCGATCTTCGCGCCATCCTTGGCCGTGACGTCGATCACGACATAGCTCTGGACCGTTGGCAGCACGGAGTGCGACCCGACGAAGATCACCTGCCCTTCGGTCCCGAGCATGAGCGGCGCAGGCCGCGCATCGTTGCCCAATGTGAATTTGTCGATTGGCACGATCCCCTGACCCGCTTCGACATTGCTGTACTGCGTGATGATGCGGACCGTCGACGCATCGCCGTTCTCGGCACGCTCGACCTCAACCACGCCGGTGGGCTCGATCATCTGCGATCCATTGTCGAGCACGGGTCCAAGCTGGAAGGCGAGATAGCGATCGCCGCGCGCGGGCACGATGTCCTTCGGAAGCGTGATGTAGGCGCGCTCTTCATTCAGCATGCGCGTGCGCGGCGTCCGCGTGGCGATGCCGGAGATCTCGGCGCTGCCGACGATCGTCCCCTGATCGCTCGGACCATTCATCCGGTCGACCCAGGGCGCAGCGAAGGTCTCGCCGACGCGCACGGCGGGGTGCGGGAACTGCGTGGCCGACGCGCCAAAGCGCGAGACCGTCGCGACGCGGCGCGACGCGGAGAGCGAGAACACCGTGGCGCCCGACTGGTGAGGCGCTTCGGTGAGATTGGTCGATGGCATCGGCGACATGCGGTCATCGACGACCGTGGTGACATCGGTCGCGGTGGTGGCTACTGCGTTGCCGGGAAGCTTCAGAACCTCGTTTGGATAGATCCAGTGCGGATCCTCGACGACGTCCGTGTTGATGCGATAGATCTCGGGCCACAGGAACGGATCGTTGAGATATTGGTGAGCGATATCCCAGAGCGTGTCGCCCTTCTTCACCGTGTGCG
>JBDTJH010000107.1:0-7816 GCA_039935955.1 Gemmatimonadaceae bacterium | reverse complement strand
GATCGATGACGGATGGGCGTGAGGGGCTGCTGCTCGGCTACGGCGCCTTCGATCGCGCGGCGACGGCGGCGGCGTTGCGAGTGTTGGCGGAGGTGATTCGTGCGAATCTGCCGGGGGAATCGCGGAGTGGGCGCGTGGCGGGGATGCGGTAAGCGGACGCTCGGGCGCTCACGTCTTCAGGAATTCGCCATAAGTCTGCTCTACGATGTCGCCGATCCCGTCGAACATTTGTGTCGACGAAGGTAGCGGAAGATTTTGCCAGCAGACCACGACGTCGCCGGTAAGATTGTGTTTCGCGATCCCCTGCGCGAACAGGGCGCCGGGGTCGCTGGCTGTATCGGTGTTCCATGTGAGCACCGTACACTCCGAGGCGACGATACCCTTCTCCTCGTTCCTTCCAAGTCCGGCGAGGCCGAGCTTGTTCCTGGCGAGCCGAAATTTGAGTGCGGGGGCGGCGGCGGTGCGCCGGAGGATGAAGGGAGGGTTGCCGAGTATCGAGGCTTCGAGCATGTCTTGCATCTCCTTATTGCTCGTCCCTCCGGATGAAGAATCGTTCACCGCGATGCCCGTGAAGATGAGGGCCATCAGGCGGCACATGGCCTCGGTGTCCATCACGAATGCGCCGGTCCCGTCGTTGAGCGCCAGGATTCTGGATTGTTTGAGATTCTCGTATTCCCCGCCGATCCAGATCCCCTGCTCGTCGCCCTTCATTGAGTTCGGCTTGAAGAGTCCAGCCTTCATCAGCACAGCGTTGATGTAGGAATAACCCAGCGCGCTTATGCACTGCGACGCGGACATGTCATCACTCTCAACGATCATCGCGTTGAGCGCTGAGAGGAAATCCTGTGTCGCAGTGATGTTGTGGTGGGTTCCCGTGTGAGTGACCGGATCTGGTCCGCGCGCGATTCTGTCCGTTGTCACCTGCTTCGAGGTGAAGTCGACCGGGCCGTTTGGTGGAATCCTCGTGGTGAGCTCGAGGATGTCTTCGTAGACGGGGATTGCGATCGGCGTCTTCGGCTTGGGCCGAGGCTTGCCTTGCAGTCGGGTGAGGGAGACCGCTTCGATAGAGTTACCGAAGGCCGCGCGAAGAGCGGCGAACAGATCATCGCCGGGCGTGAGCTCTATCTCGGCGGCGAGGCGGTTTGCGGCAGCGCGAAGCTCGAATGCCGCATACAGCACGGCGACCTTGAGCAGGCTTCCCGAGAAATCCATGTCATCGTCGCGGAAGCCAGCGTAGAGATGCTTGCCGTCCTTTGCGAGCGCGATCATGGAGAAGGGGATGCGACCCTTCACGAAGTCCGGCGTTTTCCCCGCCGTCGCGTTGATCGCTTTCAGGAGTAAAGTGGAGAGGTCGGTGCTCTTTGCACCAGACCACGGAAGCGGCGATACGAGCGGGAATGGCTTCGTGATTGCGGACTTCGCGAGGCCGAGCTTCGTCGCGATCCTCGGTGCGATCTTCGGGGGCGGTGTCATCGCGCGTCAGGGCGTGCTGTTCAGGAATTCCTGGTACGTCTGCGCCGCGATCTTCCCGAGCGGCGTGAAGTTCGGGATGAGATCGGTACGCACATTCTGCCAGCAGAAGACGAAGGAGCCCGTGAGATTGTGCTTGTCGAGGAGCTTCTGCGTTTCGCCTGCCGCGTCGAGCGTCCACGAGAGTACCGAACACTCCGAAGAGACGGAGCGAACGTTGGTTTTTCCGAGGAAGCCAAAGCCGAGCTTGTTGCGGACGATGGTGAAAGGCGCCGGCGAGAACGCGCTGATATAGGGCGTGTTGTGATGCGTCGCGGCCAGTAGATCCTTCATCTGCTGGTTGGTCGTGCCGCCCACCGCGATATCGTTGACCAGATCGCCGCTCTCGATCATCGCGACGAGCCTGCACATCGCCTCGGTGCACATTACGAGCGCGCCATCTCCGTCGTTCTGCGCATATATGCGGAACTGGCCGAGATTCTCGTAATCGCCGGCGACCCAGATCCCCCTCACTTTCTTTTTCTCCGCGTGCGGGACGAAGAAGCCCGCGGTCTTGAGCGCCGCGTTGATGTAGCCATAACCAAGCCCGGCGATGCACTGCGCGGCTGAGTTGTCGTGACTTATTTTGATCATCCGCTGGAGCGCCTTCCAGTACGGCTGGTTGTCGTGTACCGGCGTGCCGTACTCTGTTCGATCGGTGACACGATCTTCGAGGCAGAACTCGACGGGATTCTTCGGATCGTGTCTGTCGAGCAACGATAGCGTGTCGAGATAGTTCGGCGTCGGCGTCGGGTGCCTCCAATCCGGCTGAGGATGGCCAACCAGGTCAGGCCGAGCGGTGCTGTCGATCGCTTTCTTGAACGCTGCTGTGAGCGCATCGCTGAATTGCTGCTGCGTTTTGATGTCGTCATCGAGTACCACCACGCGTGTCGCCGCCGCGCGGAGCTCGTACGCCACGTACATCACAGCGACCTTCAGCAGACTCGCGGAGAAGTGCATCTCCTGGTCGTACTCGTTGCCGGCGTAGAGGTGCTTGCCGTCCTTCACGAGCGCGATGATCGAGAAGGGGACGCGCGGATGGGGCCCGAGATCCGCCTTGTTGGCATCGATGGCCGCGAGGAGCTTCGTCTTGAGCACATCGTTCGGCGCGCCGGTCCACGTGTACGTGCCGAAGGGCGAGATCGGGTCGGAGTGACCTACTCCGATCCTGTCCGCGACTTTCGGCGCTGTCTTTGTCGGCGGGGTCATCGCGCGTCAGAACGTGAGGTAGGACTCAATGGTATTAATGACGATGTCGCTGACGGGCTCATAGGAGAAGCTGTGATACGACCCTCCGATGAAGAAGTCGCGATAGTTCTGCCAGCACACGACCACCGTACCCGTCAGGCCCTTTTTCGCGAGCAGGATATTCGTGCCGTCCACATCATCCGGGTCGGAGGTGTCTCCGGTGTACGTGAGGATCGTGAGCTCGGACGCGACATCCCGCTGCGGATTCGGCGGCTTCCCGCTCACGAGGGGATCCGGACCGATCGGGCCGAGGCCCAGCTTGTTCTGCAGAATCTTGAAGGGAAGCGTGGTCTTATTGCGCGTGGTGAAGGGTTGGTCGAACGTCCGTCCCGGATGCCTGATGCTCGCATCCAGCAGATGCTTCTGCATCGCGACGCGATTCGGGTTTGCGCGATCGATGCCGGCGATCGCCGTGGTGGCGACGCGATCGATCATGACGTCGAGCTGTAGTAGCGCGCCGAGTCGCGCCATCCCGCGCGTATTCATCGCCAGCTTCGCATAGCCGTCGTTGATGGTGTTGAAGAGTACCACGAAGTGGCTAGTAACGATCGAGTAGTCACCGCTGATCCAGACGATGTTCCGTTTCGTTCGTTTGGCGATCTCAGACAGTCCGGCGGCTCGCAGTGCCGTGTTGATGTACGAGTAGCCGAGTGCATCGATGACGGCCATTGCGTCCGTGTCCGAGCTCGGTACGATCATCTCGTCGATGTTCTTGAAGAACGCATCCGTAAACTCGAGAAACGGATGCGCCCCGGCCACGAATTGCAGAATCTGTGCTGGCTTCGAGCTCGGCGAGATTGGCTTGCCCCGAAGCCTTGCCGGCGTCGCTTTCTTGACCGCCGCCTGCATCGCGGTGTCGAAGTCCGTCATGAACGCCGCCTCTGCCCTGGGCGTCTCCTGCAGAAAGCGGTTGGCGGCCGCGAGGTATTCGTATGCCGCGTACATGACGCCGACCTTGAGCAAGCTCGCCGCGTAGCAGATGGCATCGTCGTCGACGCCTGCATACTTGTGGTGCCCATCCTTCGACATGAGAATCATCGAGAAGGGGACCTGCTTCGCCGGCGTCGGGATTGTCGCGCCATTTTTCGCGTACTTAATCAGATTGTTCACGTTCTTCTTCAGAAATCCCGCCAATACAGCATCATCCACGAGATCGATGGCGTACGGCTTATCGGCAAAAGGGGACACTGGCTTTGTCATCGCCTACTCCTGCACGAACCGCATCACGACGTTGCCGGCTTCGGCGGCACCAGGCGGAGCCAGCCCTCGATAGCGCTCGCCGGATCGCGCGACATCAGTGCATCGTCGGTCGCGTTCGTTGCATCGTCCTCGGTCCACGTCGTCGCATCTGCACGATAGTCCCATACCCATGTGCCGTTCAGATCCGTCGCTAGTGGCATGCGAATGTTCTTTGGATCCACGAGTACCGGCCCGAACTGAAAGGTCGGCGCTATCGCCGCGAGTCCCGGCTGTACCCACTCGCGGCGCATGCCGATCTCCTTGCGCGGCACGAGTCCCATCGTCGCATGCACAGTCGTCATGGGCTCGACGAGCAGCGTCAGCATGATCGTCTGATTCGGGCGAATCCAGATTGTCCCCGCGCCATCGATGTACGGATGCGAGACGGGGGTCGCGCCGGATGTCGCGCCGGGAGCCGAGAGATCGTCGGCGAAGCCGTCGTAGTACTCGGGCACCGAGTTGATCGGCTGCAGGAACCCCTCACCGGGTCCGATCGGTCTCGCCATCCCTGATGCGGCCGCGTCGGAAACGTGGAGCACGGTGTAGTCATCGTTCGCGAAATAGCCGAACAGTCCGTCCTGCCACTGCGCGAGCGCGCCGAGCCGCACCGGCACCGGTGTGACCATGTTGTCCGCCGTGTGCACGGGGTCGACGACATCGAGGCGCAGCATCGCGCGCAGCACGCACACGGGATGGCCGAGCAGCAGCGAGAGATGCTCGTCGCCCGCGTGTGCGTACGGGTCGACGGCCCATCGCGTCGAGTCGATGGTGCGCAGCAGCGCCTGTAGCGCGGGCTCGCGCGACTCGTTGGCATCGGCGATCCCCCAGTCGACGAGCGAGCGCGCGAGCGCGCCGGCGTGTGCGTTCGTGATCGACGCTGCCGGATCCTGTCCTGCCGTCGTGGGCGTTCCGGGCGTATCCTGCCAGATGACGCGGCCATCGTCGCGCGGCTGCAGCGTTCCCTCGCCCTCGCCCGCTGCATCGAAGAGCTCGAGCGATCCGTCGAGATGGTTGGGCATCAGGAATCCACACACGGGGGTCGTGGTCGCGTCGGCTTCCTTCGTGTCTTCGCTCGCGCTCATGAAACGCAGCGTCGCGCGCGTGACTGCCGTGAAGCGCGGCGGCAACGCCGCGACGCTCGCATCGCCCGCGGCACTGAGCGGCCCCGACACCAGAATGCCCTGCGCCGTGTGCGTCGCATCCGAGCTGCAGAGATCGACGTACTGTCCGTAGCCATCGACGAGCCGAAGTCGCAGCACGCGAAGAAATCCGCCGCGCAGCGCGAAGAATGGCACGGGCTCGGGAGTCACGGGGCCGGTCACGCTACCATCGCCCGCGATGCCGCCCCGCAGCTGCGTGTGCAGAGTGTCGAGCCCGCACGAGAGCACATCCATCTGACTGAGCGCCGTCGCGACATCCGCAAGCGGACTTGCGCCGGTGCTCGCGGAGAGCGTGAGCCCCTGCACGCGCGTCGTCAGCTGCTGCGCGAGCGGCGAGAAGAACGCCTCGATCATGTGCGGCGGTATCGGTCCGGTGCCAGCAACATTCGCATTCTGTGCGATCGCATTGCGCACCGCGGATGCCATGGTCGCGCTCGCGCCGCCGGTAAGCGTCGATTGTCCGCTCAGCGTCGTCCCATTGCCTGCCAAAGGAATCTGTGCATCGCTCGCCATCGCGAAGTCGACCTCGCCCAGCTGCCAATCATCCATGTCGCGCGGCGAGACGACGTACTCCACCGTCCAGTCGAGATGCAGCGGTGTCCACGGGCGCGCAGCCGGCGCGATGGCAAAGGGCGCCGGCAACATCCCCTCGATGCCGCTGTGCGAAAGCAGTGGCCCGTGGTCCATGCGTGGATCGCGCATCGCATACCACGCGGTCTGCTCGACGGTGACGTTACGTCGCGCGAGCTGAGCGCGATTCGCAGGGATGCTCGCGCCCACTGCGGCCACGATCGCCGGCGCAGCACCCGGATCGAGCAGCGCCGTCTCGCCGAGCAGCGACTGGCACTCGAGCGGCACGCTGCCGTTGTCGACGCCGGACGCGAGAATGTCTGCGCTCCGCACGGCGAGTCTGGAGGGAAGGCCGGATACGGTCCAGCTGAGAGCCGTCACTGGGGAGAGCCGGCACTGTACGATGCCGTCCTCGGTGAACACGGAGCTATCGTGAACGAATGCGCGCTTCGCACCCTGCACCAGCAGCACAGGATCCTTCGGCAAATAAAATCTCGGCGGGGCGCGCATCGCGTCGACCTCGCCACCCGGATCCGTCGGCGGCACGGTGACACCGGCGCCGAGCGAGGCGACGGCTTCGCGAAGCCCGCCGGCCAATACGTTGATGTCTCCGTGCAGCATCGCAGCGCGTCCGGCCGCGACGTTCACGACCCCGCTCGCATGCAGTCCGCCGATTGCGCTTCCGTGCGATGCGATCGATCTCGCCGTCGTCGTCGACGCCGTTGGAGTCGATGTTGCGACTGGCGCTCCCGACACCGGTGCCGGCCCGCTCGGCGCAATCGTCACCGGCTCCGTCGTCGGCTCTCCCCCGGAGAGTGCGATGAATCCGCTCGCGTGCAGCTGCGCGTCGAGTCGGGCGCGTCCGTCCGGCGCATCGAGATCGCGGATGATGCCGAGCTGCAGCGCCTCGACGATCGCAGCTTCGCCCGGATTGCCGTTCGCGCGCGCGACGAGCGCTCCGAGCGTTTCGCCCATCGTGGTGCCGATGGCAACGTTGATCGTCGCAGGATCAGGCGGTCCGCCAACTTCGACGACATCGCCGGCCTCGGGCCAGCTGATCCCGACCACCGATCCATGGAGTAGACATCCGACGGGCCACCATGCTCGCATCCGCTGCTCGCTCGCAGCAGCGAGATTCGCGTGAGCGACGGTGGTGAGATCGATCTGCGCTGCAGCGGCGATGTAGTCCTGGGCGCGCTGCATCACCATCGGGAGCGCACCGGTGTCGATCGCCCAGCCGAGCCGCTGCATGGTCGCGCTGAATGCCGCGAACGATGTTATCTGCGCGTGGCCGAGTGGATCGAGCGATGGATCGGAGTACCATCCGCACGTGACGTACGAAATCGGACCCTGTACGGCGTCGGCATCGAGCGTCGAATCGTGGAAGCCGAGCCGGTTCTCGACGTTGTCGAAGTAGCCGGCCCACGCGAGGTCGCCGTGGCCGAGCGCAGTGAGCGAATTGATGACTGTCGGGGCCGCATCGGCCTCCGTCCATCCAGCGAGATCGTGAACGATCGCATCGGCGCCACCGGCCTCGAGGATCCATCCGCGCACGGCACGGCGCGCGGTGCGCGCGCTGCCAGAAAGGCGAAGCACGAGCCAGCGATCCGGAATCGCGGGGAAGGTCGTGATATTCGCGGCGTTGTCGGTGATGCCGCTGGTGAGCCCGTTAGGGAGGTACCAGTGCAGATACGCTCCGCGCGTGCGCGGCGCATCGAGATCGGCGAACGGCGGCGGCTTGAGCGTCGACGTGAGGACCGCGCCGTCGGCGTCGGCAGAAGGCGCGTCCATGCCGCACTTCGCCCACGCGCCGCCGGGATCTCGCACCATGAGCACGGAGAGCTCGATGGGGACGAGCACACGTGGCGTACGCGCGAGCACGGGATTCCACGTTTGGATGACGGAGGTGGTGATCCCCTGTGCGACGGCGATGCCGGTGAGGTCGAGGGCCGACGCTGCCAGTGGCGCACTCGCGGCGCGCGCAGGAGCTGGGCGCGTAGACGCGACCTTCCTGGCCGACGACTTCTTCATCGACTGCTTCTTCGCTACTGATTTCTTCGCAGCGACTTTTTTCTTCGTCGCTTTCGCAG
>JBDTJH010000106.1:0-12952 GCA_039935955.1 Gemmatimonadaceae bacterium | reverse complement strand
TGACGTCGCCGGCGAGCGCGGTGACCTTGTCGAACAACGCGAGCGGACCCTTGATGCTTCCCGTGGCGGTCGGCAGCATCTTCTTCGTCTCCGCCACGACGAACTTGTAGGCGGGGGTCGCGCGAAGTTGCGCGGGAATGTGCGCCACGATGCTGTTCGCGACGTCGGTCTCCGATCCCAGCGCTCGCCAATGAGGACTTCGGCGACGAGACGGTGCTGGGGAGACCCTTGGCGAGCGCGCCGGCGGCATCGACGCCCTTCTCGGCGCCCGCCGGCGCCTCGGATCTCACCATGCTCTGCGTGAAGGCGAGCGCGAAGTCGTACGGTTTCTTCAGAATTGCGATCATTTCGGGAACAGCCTTGAGTGCCTGCGTGGCGTGATCGATTGCGTCGCACGTCATGCTTCCCGCCTCGCTCTTCTGCACTTCCTTCGCGAATTCTCCCGGCTCTTCTTCTCTTCATCGTCGAGCTGCGCGAGATGGTCGAACATCGGCTGGAGAATCGCCGCCGCATCGGGGTTCGACGTGACCATCTGCTTGTAGGGGGCGAGCGCCTGCGCAAGCTTCGCCGACTGGTCGGGGAGCTGTTTGACCTGATCAGTGAGCTGGTCGAGCTTCGCCTCCATATCTGTTTTCGCGGGTGAATCGGGAACGTTGTCGACCGCCGCTTTCACGGCCTTCACGAGATCCGCGGGTTGGCCGAGGAGTGCCTTGTTGTCGGCAACATCCTCGTCGATGTCGAGCGTCACGCTCTGCACCTTGAAGTCGCCCGTCGCCGCCGTCGACTTCCCCTGTGTCGCGCTGATCCTGTATTCGCCCTCCGTGCCCGTCTGGGCGAAGATCGCGGAATAGCGTCCCTTCGCGTCGGGGGTCACCGTGAGGACGGTCGGTGCGCCGGTGGGCAGCGCAATCGAAAGCTGCACCGGCACTCCGGGCTGCGCATACGCCAATCCCGACAGCGTCACGTGCCCTCCCTTCGCGATGCTCGACGGCACCACCGTGAGCGTGACGGGCGGATCGTCGGCGCTCGGCGCCTGTGCTGACAGCGGCGAGGCGAGTGCGAGCGCGAAGAGTGACACGAGATGACGCAGCTTCATGACCGTAAATCCTCCGATGATAGACTCGAGGGGCGCAGGCGCGCGCGAACGCGCTCGAGCGCTCGTTCCCGCAAATCTCATGGGGAGCAGTTAAGTGCTCGTTATCCAGCTGTTATCGCCTCGCATAACGTCCGGATAACGGCACTTGTGCATTGTGTAGTGCAATCAACGCCGGTCGCATCCGTGCCGGCGCGAGCTCACCTCACATCAGAGATGCGCCATGACCTTCGGATTTCATCGCCCGACGCACTCGCGCCTCGCGATTTGCGGTGGGCTCGCTCTGTGCTGGAGCAGCGCGCTCCTTGCGCAGGGCTCCGACTGCGCGGCGGTGTACGCCGCGCAGAACAAGCTGCTGAAGACGCCGCATCACGAGTACTTCGTCGACAGCTCGTCAACGGACACTCGTGTTCGCAAGGAAACGTCGATGACGAGCGAGTCGATCGTGACGGCTAACGGCCTCTACACACTTTACGAGGGCAAGTGGACGGTCAGTCGCTCGTCGATCGCGGAGCTGCAGAAGATGCAGGCAGAAAGCAATCGCACGTCGAAATCCACCTGTTCCGTCGTGGGGAGCGAGAGCGTAAACGGTGAGGCAGCGGCCGTCTACCATGTTCATTCCGTCACGGAAGGCGGGGTGTCCGACAGTCACGAGTGGATCTCCAAGAATCGCGGTCTTCCGCTGCGCACGATGACGCTGCTCGATGTGGGTGGCGCGTTGGGGAAGAGCACCATCGTCCAGCGTTACGATTACAGCAACGTCGCCCTTCCCGCGGGTGTGAAATGAGCGGCGAATCGGCGGGAATGAATACGCCGTTCGCCCCGGGGACGTCGGCTGCGAAGGACGAGCAGTGGAAGCGCAAGCTCGCAGCACTGCTGCTGGCGTTCGTCATCGGCTTCCTGCTTGCGTGGTTCCTCAAGAAGTGTCCGCAGCCGGGAGAGGGCGGCGGCGGCGGTGGTGGCGGAGGGTCGTCGATGGCTGGCGGCCGCGCACCCGGTGCCCCAGGAGCCCCTGACCCCATGAATGGCGGCCCTGGTGCCGGAGCAGGCGGCGGTGGTGGAGGTGGCGGCGGCTTGATGGCGGTCGGTGGCGGCGGAAATCCTGAAGGCGGAGACGGCAACGGCGAGAATCCGACTGGCAAATCACCGCCGGGAAAGGACGGCGGCGGCGGTGATGTCGCGCGTACCACTGGGAGGCCCGGCGAGGAGGTCGCCGGTGACGCGCTCCTCAAGTCGGTAGAAGGCAACCAGAGCGGGAAAGACTTCGTAACCGACACGACGCCGCCGGGGCCGCCGCCGGCGAATTTCAAATCGGCGCCCGACTTTACGTACGACTCGACGGGGCTTCCTCGCTATGCGAGTGGGGTGACGGGGATCGCGAGCGGCATCAGCAACGACACGGTGCGCCACCGGAAGTCGACGACGGCAGCCATCGTAACGACCGATTCATTCGACAAGGTCGTCGATTGGTACAAGGGGCAGGTGCCCCCCGGCTGGCATTCCTCGCAGGTCGGCGACATGGAGGGAATGGCGAAGGCGCTCTCACCCGATGCGATCGGGAAGATGCTGTCGGGGGCGATGAATGGCGGCCCCGTCGACACGGCGTCGGTCGCCGCGGCGCAGAATGGGCACAAGACCGGCGTCGCGATATTCGATCCGCCGGACAAGACGAAGGATCCGCGCTCCATCATGATCGTGGTGAAGCCCGGAAGTCCAACGCAGGTCATGATGATGAAGAGGTTGCAGTAGCGACGATCGTGCAGCCGCCCGCTCAGTCGAGCGGCTGCGCCTTCGCTCCGCCGAGCTTCGCGTCGAGCAGGTGATACACCGCTCCGATCACGAGCAACACCGCGGCGATGACCAGACAGTTGCCGATCGCGCGCGGATATCCCATCAGTGCCGCATTGAGAAAGGGATACGGATACCATCCCGAAAGCGCTCCGAGCGCGAGGATGTAGAGCAGATACGCGACCGGCCACGCGAGGTGGCGAAGCAGGCTCCGCGTATCGATGCGCGGCCACGGTCCGAAGAGGAGCCAGCCAAGCACCGTCAACACCGGCGCGATGTAGTGAAAGCCGATGTCGCAGAGCTTCGCGATGCCCTCCAGATGCACGATGGGGCGCAGCAGCACCATGTAGACGGCAAACGTCACCGTCATCCCGACGATCGCGGCGATGCGCACGACGCGCCATGTGCGACCGTCACGCTGCGAATTCGCGATCAGCGTCGCGGCAGTGCCGAGCGCGAGCAGGTTGCTCTGGATCGTGAAGTAGCTGAAGAAGCGGAGCAGCCGCACGGCCAGCGGAGCGGTGCCACCCGCTTGATCGACGAGCGTACCGACTCCGCGAACCACGAGCACGAGCTGCGCGATCATCGATGCCGCGATGATCGCGATCGTGGCCGCGTGCCACGCTCGCGCCAACGCCGGGCTCGCGCGCATCACGTCCACCCGTGCTTCGCGGCCACCGCCGCGGCCTTCCTCATCCGTTCGGCTTCGGCATCACCTTCGCCCCCTTCATCGCGTATGTCGAAATGAATGATTTATTGGATCGGCTGTAAATATCAATCAATGCGAACCATCGTCGCGGCGGCAGCGTTCACACCCCGAACGACCACCAGGCCACCACTGCGAGAAAAAACATGAGCACCGAACAGCCATCCGCTGAGTCCGTCAACGCGATCGAACTACTGTACGCTGATTTCGCCGCGGAGCACATCTCCACCCGCCGTCTGCTCGAGCGCGTGCCCGAAGGAAAGGGCGACTGGAAGCCTCACGAGAAATCGGCGCCCCTCTACAGGCTCGCGACGCACATCGCGGACATTCCCACACGCGGCGTCTCGATCCTTACCGAGGATGAGATGGACGCGACGAACCGTGTAGCAAATCCCACGCTCACCACCGTCGTTGAGCTCCTCGCGCATCATGATGCGAACGTCGCTGCGCTCAACGCCGCGCTTGCGACCACCAGTCTCGCAAAGCTCGACACGGAGTGGCAGATCCGGCGCGGCGAACAAATCATGATCCGCGGCAAGCGCCGGAGTCTTCTCCGCACCGTGATGATGAACCACCTCATCCACCATCGCGCGCAGCTCGGCGTCTACCTCCGGCTGCTCGACGTCGCGATTCCCGGCATGTACGGGCCGTCGGCCGATGACATGGCGGCCTTCAGCAAGAAGTAATCGTACGAAAGGGTCGATACCTTGACATCCGACAACAAACTTTTTCATGTTGTCGGGTGTCTAGGTATTAACCCTCGTCCGGGACGCACATGGCCGACCGCGGCGTGCGGGCGGCGCTCGGCGCGGCGCCAGCGACGCGGTCGCGCTGATGGTGACGCGGCTGATGCAGGGGATGCTCTGCGGCGTGACGACGAGCGACCCGGTCACCTTCGTGCTCGCGCTGCTCATCACGGGAGCGGTGGCGATGGTTGCGAGCTACATCCCCGCGCGGCGCGCGGCGCGAACGAATCCGGCGAGCGCGCTCGGCGCAGACTAGCGGCGCGGGACTCGAGGGTCACGATCCGGAAAGGCATGTTACGTGCTTTTCCATCCACTCCTCGCATCGGAGTCGGACGCTTCCGCATGGCTACGATTCATCACTCGCTGCAGCTGCGCGATCGCGCCGTGGTGGCCGTCATGCGCGTGGTGATGGCGTCGATGAAGGGAAGCTACAGCGGAGATGCCGCCCGCGCCTCGTTCGATGAGCTGATGGAGAAGGTCCCGTCGCTGCCGCATGTGACGTATCTCGAGGCAGAAGTCGGCGGCGTCCCAGGTTTCTGGTGTCGCCCCGCGAACTCGGCGCCTGGCAAAGTCATACTCTATCTGCATGGCGGAGCATACGTCGTCGGTTCGGCGCGTGCCTTTCGCCACTTCGTCGGGCAGATCGCCGGTCGGGCGGGCGTTGCCGCCTTTGTGCCGGAGTATCGCCTTCCTCCCGAATATCCCTTCCCTGCGGCCTTCGAGGACGCTCTGGCCACATACGATGGGCTCGATGCGAGTGACTGCACGCGCATCGCGTTGGCGGGAGATTCCGCGGGCGGAGGGCTCGCGCTTGCGTTGTTGTCGCTCGCGTCGGCGCGCGCACGCGGCGGCGGCGGCGTGGGTCCGGTGTGCGCAGCCGTGATCTCGCCGTGGACCGACCTGACGCTCAGCGGCATGAGTGTGAAAACTCGGGCAAAGGCCGATCCGCTGCTGACGAGAGATGCGCTCGCATCCGCCGCCCGGCTGTACCTCGACGATCACGACCCGCGCGATCCGTTGGCGTCGCCGCTCTTTGGTGACCTTACCGGACTCCCGCCCGTTCGCATCCATGTGGGCGAAGACGAAATTCTCCTCGACGATTCCCTCCGATACGCGCGAAAGCTCGACCAGCTCGGTGGTACCAGCGAGGTTCACAGCTGGAAAGGGATGGTGCACGTCTTTCCATCGAACGTGGCGCACCTCAAGGCATCAATCGACGCGCTCGACGATATCGCCGGCTTTCTGCGCGTCCGGCTGCAAGTGGCTGGGTGAAATGATGCGGAGCTCGCACCGAAGTACCGCACCGAGCTGCTTCCCAGTGAGTCACCATTGCGAAAGTTCTTCGGTCTTATCGGCTCCACTGAAAGTGGCGCTTGCGTAAATCGCGTTCGATGATTTCACTTGTCGGCATCGAGATCGTCAACGCTGTCGCAGGAGCCTGATGCTCACTACCGGTTGTTCGCTCTCCTCGTCGGGGCTGTTCGCCTGGGGACTGCTCGCGGTGATGTGCGCCCACGAGTATGAGGAGTTCGTGTGGCCCGGCGGCTTCCGCACGTGGTATATCGCCTACAGTCCGCATGTCGAGCAGTCGATGACGCGGCGTTTTCTGCTCTTCATCAACACGATCGTTCCAGCCACGGCGGCGATGTCGGCGCTGTTCTTCGCGGCGCCATGGGCGCGGATGCTCTGGCTTGCTGTCGCGAGCGGCGTAGGCATCAACGCGGTCTGGCACATCCTGGCGACGGTGCGCGGGAGTCGTTACTCACCCGGCGTCGTAACGGCGGCCACGCTCTGCCTGCCGTTCGTCGCGTACTCGTTCGCGCGCATCGTGAGCTGCGGACTGGTCTCTCCGCGCAACGTGCTTACCGCGGCAACCTACGGCGCCGTCTACTGGATTCTCTCCGAAGGCCGCAAGCTGTTCGACCGCGCGCCACGTCCGTCGCACGCGCCACATCTCTCAGTACTGAGATAATTCTCCCCTTCGCCTCACGACAGTAGCGGCGGCACCCCTTCGAGATCCTTCCGCTCGAGCGTCGGCTCTTCTCCGGGCGCCCATCGCGCGACGCGATGCGAGATCCGGTACACGAGCGCGCCTCCGTCGCTCGAGGTAGCGCGCTCCACCGGCCGCTCAATGCAGACGAACTCCACGTCCAGCGCATCCGGAGCCGCGCGCACCGTCGCGTAGCCGTGGCCGGCGAGGTCGGCGAAAGTGAGATGCGGCGCGACGTCGGGATTGCTGGCCGCGAGCGCCTGCCCTTCGTCATTGGTCTCCTGCAGCACAAGGCACGTTTTCACGCCGTGCCTCAGCACCGCGTTGATGGTCGAGCGAGCCCCCGCTGGCGAGTCGTGGAAGTAAAGCGCACGACGCGGGTGGTCCTTGGGGATGTTGTGCTCGCTCGATTCGACGAGCCCCGGCGCCGAGATCGAGCCGGCGATGAACTCGACGCCAACGGGCTCGAACTTCTCGGGCGGAAGACTCGTCGACAGTCGTCCCGCGGTGAACGCGTGCCTGTCGCCCGCAAGCGAGACGAATCCCGTGACGCGATTGGTGCGCACGCTGTCGAAGATCTCGTTTCGCTCCGCGCGATACGCGGACCAGTCCTCCTCGGTGCTCAGCCCGTATCCAGGCGACGGCCAGCGTTTGCCATTCACCTCGGGCGCATTCTGCAGATCGGTTCTCCAGTCGAGTGAAGCGATCGAGTTACCCCATACCTTCCATGGCGCGGAGGCCGAACGAAGCCGCTCGAGGAACCATCGCTTCTGCTGCGCGCCGAGGATGGTCCCCGGCGCGGCGGCGATGTTCGGGTTCGGCAGCGGCACGCCGTCGAACTCGATGGTCGCCGGCGGATGCCCGCCTCGGTACGTGCGCCCGGCGTCGAGCGCGCCAAACGCCTCGTCGAGATCGAAGTACGGAAAGCCCTTGGGCCTGAACTGCTTCATCTCGGCGCGATCATTCACGGGCTCCGAGCGATACGACCGGTTGTCCGTGAGAATCAGATCGACGTTGCTTCCGTAGCGCATCGCGCGATAGAGCGTGAGCGTGCGAATCGCCGCGAGATTGCCCGCATCTTCGCCAAGGCCGTTCGCGTCCACGTCGTGCAGTGGCGCATCCACGACCTTCGGCGCGGTGAAATCGTTGAGCGCGCCGCCGCTCCCCTTCGCCACGCGCGCGGGCTGATACTCCCACCACGCCTGCGCTGCAGCGACCTTGCGCGTCTGCGCCGGAACAGTGCCCTCGCCGAAGTTCTGCTGGCTCTGCCATCCCTTCCACGAAAACTCGTGGTTGTCCCACATGCAGACGAACGGCCACCGCGCGCGCGCGTCCTGCAGATCCGGATCGGCGAGATACGCGCGATACAGCGCGCGATATCCGTCGACCGTCGTCGGCACGTGAAAGTCCGCGTGCTTCTCTCCGTCGGGGTAGCGCACGATGTCGCGGATGCGACGATCGTAGTAGCCCTTGGGACGATCCTCCGGATACCAGATCAGCTCGTAGACGAAGTCGCCCAGGTGAAGGACGAAGCCGCACCGCTCGGCCGGCGTGCGCTTCTCATCCTCGAAGATCATCCGGCGATACGCATTGCACGCGCCGAGCTGATTGTTCTGGCAGGAGACGAAGGAGAAGTGCACCGGCGCGCTGTCGCCGGCGGCGGGCGAGGTGATCGTGCGGCCGACGCGGCTCGTGTTGCCGCGCTCATCGATGAAGCGGTACCAATATTCGCGTCGAGGCTTCAGCCCCGCCGCGAGCACTCGGCACGTCCAGTCCGTTTGGGCACGTACCGTCGCGTGCGCCTCGGCCACGATGTGCGTGAATGCCGCATCGTCGGCGATCTGCGCGGTGAGATGTGTGGCTGTGTCGCCGTCCATTGGCGGGCGCCGGGTCCAGAGGAGCACGCTGTCCGGATGCGGGTCGCCGGAGGCGACCCCCTCGGGGAAGAGATCGCGGCGCTCGCTGCGTGCGAAGCTCGGGATCGCGTCGAGCGAGGGCGTCCAGGCGAGTGAGGCACCCATCGCTGCTGCGAGCTTGAGTGCCTCACGCCGATTCATTGGCCTCATACTCGTTGTCCTCATGTGTGACATCGATGGCGAGATCGCCGGTGAGTCCCGGCGCGAGCAGCGCGAGCAGCGCGAGCATCTCGTCCTTCGTGTGCACCGCGTCGTTCTCGTCGACGGTGATCGTTGCGGAGTCGAGGAGACGATTGCATACGGGCCACCACACCCTCCGAAATGTTCGCCTGGTTGCGTATCGCACAGTTAAGGTTTCGGCGTCGGAGCACCCCGGCGCCAGTACCATTGGCGCTGTGCACTCTGCTACCAATACGCCGGTCGGCAAGCCACGGCGACCGAAGAGTCAGCTGGCGAGCTGCAGCGCCGCGCCCGTGCGCATCTTCGTCAGCAGAATGATCTGTCCGGTGTGCATCGCGAAGTGCTCGACCGCGTGGAGCACGGCCCATAACACCGTCACCTCGCCCGTCGACGATGGGCGACGCTCGAGCATCACAGCGTCATCGAGCAGACCAAGCACCTCGTCGACCTCCGCCAGCGTGGAACGAAGGCGCGCGAGCAGCGCGGACTTCGCGAGCGGGCCACGCTCCGTAAACTCCGAGTCGCGGTCGCGAACGATGCGCCGCTTTCCCGCGACGCCGATAACCCACATGCGCGTACTGCCGTCGAGATGCAGCATCAGGTTTCCGATGCTGTTGGATTCCGGGTTGGTGCGCCACCAGACGCTCTCCTCATCGAGCGTGTCGAGGCAGCGAACGATCTTCACGAGATAGTCATCGAACAGGAACGCGCGTACGTCGGCGAGCAGCGGTATGGCGATGTCGGTCATGGTGCACGGGAAATGGGTGGTCATCCGGCGAGCGAGGCGCTCGCCACAGGACCATAAACCGCCCGCTGGAGAAGTGCCAGCGGCCGGGGCGTTACGCGATGCTCGCCGGTGCCTCTTCCGGCTTGGGCTCCAGCGAGGCGGCGATCAGCAGCGCGCTTCCGCACATCCCGAGCGCGATCAGCATGCTCGTCCATTCGTCCGCCGCCTGCGCGTGCGCTGCCACGCGCGGGAGGTGGACGATGAGAACCCAGCTTCCGAACATCGCAGCCGTGCAGAGGGCGGCGAGGCGCGCGAGCACGCCGCTGAGAATGCCGAGCCCTGCGGCGACGTGGGCAACGCCTGTCGCATATGCGAAGAAGACATGTCCGGGAATCCAGCCGGGAATCACGAAGGCGACATACGATATGTAAATGAAATGCAGCGCTCCAAATCCGAGCATCGAGATGCCGAAGAAGATGCGCCCGATGAGAAGGCAGCGCGTCACCACGGCATCGGGAGCGCCTCGCCATGCGGCGGAGAGTCGCGTGAGGCCGAAGAGCACGAGCGCCGCGCCACCGAGTGCGAATGTCTCGGATGCTCCAGTCCACTCGCCGCCGTTCGTCGGCGCAGCGGCGAGCGCGGGCGCGTGCAGCAGCGCGTCCCAGAGAAGGAGCATCGCCGCGAGCACGGCCGCGCCGTAGCTCGCGGTGGGACGCAGCATCGTGGCGACGGCCGCGGCGATGAGCACGATGCCCGTGATCCATCCGATCATTGGAAGCACCGCGGTGGCGTGTACAGGCTCGAGCGCCGGAACGGCATTGCTGCGAAGCAGGCACTGCACGCCGAGCGCCGCCATCGCCGCCGCGAAGATCGCTCGGCCCGCCTGGAGTGTTGTCGTCATGATGCTTCCTTCCGCTTCGAGGCGAACGCGGTGCTTGAGGCGCAGAAGATTGTGCGCATCACTGTTTCGCCGTGATCGGAACGCTCCAGACGAACGCGTCCCAGCTGATGCGGAGTGCGCCCGCGTTTCCTGCGTTCGTGATGTTGATCGCAAAATTCTCCTGTGGCGAAGGCGCGGTGCTCGCCTGCATCGGCACGTGCACGAGATCCTTGTCGGGGTCGTACTCGGTGCCCCACTGTCCATGCTCGCGGTTGATGATGAGCTGCACGGTGCCGTCGGCCTTGGGAATGGTCCACAGACTGTATGCGCCCGCGGGAACGGGCGATCCCCCGATCACCAGATCCTTGTCGAACACGATCGTCGTCGCCTCGTTCGCGCCCGTGCGCCACACGCGATCGTACGGGACGACGGTGCCGAGGATCGTGCGTCCGCGCCGACGCGGGCTTCCGTAGGCGACTATGATCGTCTCACCGCCGATCGTTCCCTTCTCGATCTGATTCGGCGACGCGAGCCCGACTCCCTTCCCGGAGTGATCGGCCTGCGCGAAACTCTTCGCAAATACCGCCGGGTCGAGGTACGCCGTGCGCTGCGTCTCCGTCTGCTCCGTCGTGGAGCGCGCGTCCGCTGCGGTGATGTTGCCGCTCGCGTCGACCGTGAGATGCGTCCATAGAATTCCGAAGTAGTCGACATCGATCAGCGTGGCCGAACGCGCGATGAATCTGCGCCGGGCGAGCGCGCCGGTTGCGATGTCGACGCCGGGCACTGCGAGCGTGTCGTTGACAGCCGGGCGCGTGTGCTGCAGCGCGAGCTCGTAGAGCGCCATCGAGCTGTACAATCCGTACGATGCGCCGAAGCCCGTCATGAACGTGGGTATCGCTCCCTTCGGAAGCGCACGGGCGACCTTGTGCTTGGTGCCTCCGGAGTCGATGGAGGCGTGGACGGAGTCGGCATCGAAGTCGAGGACGATGTGGCGAGCCGCCATGTTCTTCGCGCCCATCGGATCGGTGTCGACCGTCGAGCGCGCGACGGAGCCATCGGTGCGAAGCTCTACGTCATAGTGAAGACGAACGGTGTTGGGCACGCGAACCACGATGTCGCCGGTGACGCGATTGCCTGCCCTGACGGCGCTTTCGACGGCGACGGTATCGCGGCCGAGGGTGGTGATCCAGCCGCTTTTTCCGTCGACGGCGGACGTTGGCGCGAAGTTGAGCGCAGCCACCACGGCGAGCGAAACAATCCCATTATGCATGCGTAGCTCTGAATGAAGGGCGCTTAGCGACGACCGGTGCGGAACCCCGGGTTATGCGCTAAACTGCGCTTTGGATGGCATTATCTGTAGGGCCATTAGTTGGTAGCATGATCAGTCCATTAGCTCCGGTATCGCCATGGCTCGTGCCCGTGTCGCCGATGCACTGACGCCCCACCTCGCGCTGCAGCGCGATGGTGGCGAGGCGATGCATCGTCAGCTGTACTCGACCTTTCGAAGCGCGATTCTCGATGGCGTGTTCGCGCCTGGATCGCGGCTTCCGTCGACGCGTGCGCTATCGCGCGATCTCGGCGTCTCGCGCACCACGGTGCTGCAGGCCTTCGAGCGGCTCGTGAGCGAGGGATACGCGACGGCGCGTTCGGGCGCGGGGACACGCGTCGCAACCACGTTGAACACCACGGCGCAGCGCAGGTCGGCGATACGCGTGGAGCGCAGTGAGCCGCGCGTACCCGAGCGCGCGCCGCGGCTGTCGCGCGCCATGCTGACGATTCTCGATGAGTTCAAGAAGCCGCATCCACCGACGCGCATGGTGCCATTCGCGCTCGGCCTCCCTGCGATCGATGAATTTCCGGTGGAGCTCTGGTCGCGACTGGTCGGGCGACTTTGGCGCACACGCGCGCGCGACATGCTCGGCTTCTCGGACTTTCGCGGCTATCCGCCCTTTCGCGAGGCGATCGCGCAGTACGTCATGACGGCGCGCGGCGTTCGCTGCACCGCGGATCAGATCGTGGTGGTGAACGGCACGCTGCACGGCGTCTCGCTCATGGCGCAAGTGCTGCTCGATCCGGGCGACGCGGTGTGGGTGGAGGAGCCGGGATGGCGCCCCGTGCGCGCGGCGCTGCGGGCGCCGGGCGCGCAGCTCGTGCGCGTGCCGGTGGATGAGCATGGGCTCGACGTGCACGATGGTGAGCGCCGCGCGCCGCATGCACGGATGGCGTTCGTGACTCCGTCATTCCAGGCGCCACTCGGCGTCGCGCTCACACTCGAGCGACGGCTCGCGCTGCTCGACTGGGCGGCGCGCGCGGATGCGTGGGTGCTCGAGGACGACTACAACGGCGAATATCGCTACGACACCGATCCGATTCCCGCTGTGCACTCGCTCGATCGCGCGGGCCGCGTGATCTACATCGGCAGCTTCAGCAAGACGCTCGCGCCGGGGCTCCGCGTCGGCTATCTCGTGCTGCCGCCTGCGCTCGTGGAGCCCGTGATGCGCGCGCGGCTCGCGAGCGACATGAATACGGCGGTTGCGGGACAGGCAGTGCTGGCGGAATTCATCTCTGGCGGACACTTCGCGCGCCACATCCGACGCACGCGCGATCTGTATCGCGAGCGGCAAAACGATCTGCTCGAGCTCGTGCCCGAGATCATGGGCGACTTGCTCGAGGTGCGGCGTGCGCCGGCGGGAATGCGGCTGCTCGGCCTGCTGCCGCACGGGGTCGACTCGCGCGCGGTTGGCTGGGCAGCGGCGGAACGTGGGCTCGTGGCGACGCCGCTCTCCTCCGCGGCGCCTGGATCGATGACGGATGGGCGTGAGGGGCTGCTGCTCGGCTACGGCGCCTTCGATCGCGCGGCGACGGCGGCGGCGTTGCGAGTGTTGGCGGAGGTGATTCGTGCGAATCTGCCGGGGGAATCGCGGAG
>JBDTJH010000105.1:0-5257 GCA_039935955.1 Gemmatimonadaceae bacterium | reverse complement strand
TGACGAAGATCTCGCCCATGTGCGACAGGTCGAACAACCCCGCGGCGGCGCGCACGGCGTTGTGCTCCTCGACCAATCCCTTGTACTGCACCGGCATGTCCCACCCTGCAAATGGAATCATCCGCGCACCCAGCGCGCGGTGTCGTCCATCAAGTGCGGTCTTCATTCGGATGTAGCGCTCCCCATTCGATGGCCCTCGCTTCTGTGCCCTTCCAGATGCGCGCGGGACCGCGAAACGTCAACGCCAATCCAAGGCCCGGAGCCGTAGTGAAAAAGACAGTCCGTGCAGCACTCGTCGCCCGCTCCCGTCTCGGCTTAGCGGCCGGCCATCAGAAAGTCGACAGTCGCCCCGTCGATACCACACTTCTGACGAAAGCGTCGACGAAACCAGGACCGCGCCCGTCGCTCCGCTGATCTGCTTCCATGTGCATGGGCGCCCGATGAGGACGCCGAAGTCTACCTCTGCCGGAGCGTCCCGGGCCGGCTGCCGTCTCGCGCGCGCGCGGGAGGCGCCGGTGCCCGGCGCGCCGCGTCTTCGCTCACGGCTGATCCGAACTCCGGTGAGATCGGCAGCGCAGAGTCGTGCGCGCCGAGGGCGAGCGCGAAGCTGGCGTCGCCGACTCCGGCGATGAGCGTGCGCGCCGGTACCGCGAGCGCACTGCCTGCCAGCTGCGACGGCGAGAACATCGCGACGTCGGGCGACTCCGTCGATGCCCAGAGATTTCCGCTGTTGTCGAACGCGATGCCGTCGAAATGGTATCCGGAGCCAGGCTCTGCGAAGAGTGGATTCCCATGCGACGACAGGGCGAGCTGCGCAGCGGAATAGCTCACGAGCCACCCCGACTCGGTCGACAACCAGAGATTTCCCGAGTGATCGAAGGCCACGCCGGAGCTGTGATCGAGATACGACGACACGAGGCTGTCCGTCGGTACGACCGTGCCTCCGCTGCTCGCGCTCGCGATTACCGATGATGCAACCTTGTACGTCACCGCCGTATCGAAGCCCGCCACCCACAGGTTTCCACCATGGTCGAAGGCGATTCCCAGCGGTCCGTTCGGCGCCGTGACGGTCAGTGCGGGCGCGGGATCCATGAGAGCGCCGCTCCACGACTGCACGTCGCTCGCCGCGTACTCGCGCACGTCGTTTCCGTTGTAGTAGCTCACCCACAAGTTGCCGCGCGCATCGAAGGCGATTCCCCACGGCTCCTTCGACGTCGCGATCGCGACATGTGGTATGGACTCGCCGCTCGCGAGTTGCGCGGGGGTGAACTCGAGAATCTGCTGATTGATGTAGTCAGTCGCCCACAAGTTGCCGGCGGAGTCGAACGCGACGCCGGAGATGGTGATCGAATCGCCGCCAGCACCGAGAGTGTCGGCGGGAACGGCGGCGCCCGCAAGCGCGAGTTGCTGCGAGGTGAATCCTTCTACCATGTGCGCCGACGACCACATGCCGACCCACATCGCACCCGAGCCGCCGCGAACGGTGTACGTCGCGGTGACGGAATGCATCGCGGCCTGCTCGACCGTCACGGGGCTTCCGCTGACGACGCCGGTGAGCACGAAGCTCACGAGCGAGTCCGACGCCGCGACGTCGGCGGCGCGCGCATCGTAGACTCCCGGCGTCAGCCCGCGTAGTGTGTCGGTCGTGGTCACGTGCGACGAGCCCACCGGCCCGTGGATCTCCACCGACGCCGCGTGCGCGATCGGCGTGATCACGATCACCTCGAGCGCCGCGTTGCCGGGATCCGTGCCGACTTCGCGATTGCCACAGGCGAGAATCGCGAGCGCTGTCGACAGCGCGACGGTGGCGCGCACGAACAAGCGGAGCTCCATGTAGACCTCGACCTCGGAATTGTGCGACACGGAGCACCCGATGGGCGCTCATCAGATGTGACTGAGAAACAGACGATTGGCGGCGCCCAAAGCCACCGCTACGCCCGTCATGCGTGTTAACATCCGCCGATGCCCCGATCCCCTGCCCGCAAGGCCAAGCAGAGCGCGCTAACGCGCGCCCCGGCGTCCCCGCTCGACCGCGTCCGCGCGATCTGCCTCGCCCTCCCCGAGGCCCACGAGGTCGAGGCGTGGAGCGAGCCGACGTTTCGCGTCAAGAACAAGATCTTCACGATGTACGCAAACTCCGACAATCATCACGGCGCCGGCCGCCCATGCATCTGGCTCAAGTCGACGCACCTGATTCAGGACATGCTCATTCACGAAAACGCCGACCGCTACTTCGCGCCGCCCTACGTCGGTCCAAAAGGATGGCTCGGCGTTCGCCTCGACCGCCGCCCGAGCTGGCCGACGATCACAGATCTCATCCGCGACGCCTACCTGCTGACCGCCCCAAAGCGCATCGCGGCGCGGCTGGGGTAGCGGTCAGGCCAAGGCAAAAACGCACAGCTGGAGTTGATCTTTCCCCGAACTCACTAGCGCCGAGATGCACGAAGGCCGCCCGGAAAGGCGGCCTCGTTATTCTCACATCGCAAATAAAGCGAGCCTAGGCCTGCTTCACCGCCTCGAGCTCGATCGACACCTTCACCTCGTGACCGACCACGACGCCGCCCGCCTCCAGCGCCTGATTGTACTGGAGACCCCAGTCGCGCCGATCGAACTTCGTCTTCGCGCTAAAGCCGATCCGCTCGCCGCCCCACGGATCCTTCCCCTGCCCTTCGCTCGTCGCGTCGAGCGTGATCTCCTTCGTCACGCCGCGAATCGTCAGATCACCCGTGACTTTGAACTCCGCGCTATCGCCCTCGATGCGCGTGCTCTTGAACGTGATCTCCGGAAAGTTCCCGACGTCGAGAAAGTCCGCGCTTCGCAGATGCTCGTCGCGCTGCTCGGTGCGCGTGTCGATCGTCGCGGCCTTGATGACGACGCTCACCGACGACGCCGACGGATTACCATCGACGATTGCGAGCTGCCCCTCGACGTCCGCGAAGCGCCCCTTCACGGTGCTGATCATGAGATGCTTGACAGCGAACTCGATGTGGCTGTGGCTGGCATCGATGTTCCAGCTGCTGGTGGCGCCGGGCGCCTGCGTAGTGGTGGCCATGTAAATGCTCCAGAATACGTGAATTCAATAATCCCTTGAATTCAAGATATCTCGGCTCACTTTGGTTCCCGCTCGTCCACCCCCGCCGCGTGAAGCCCCAGCTTTTTAAGGAGCCTGGTTGCCGTGCGCTGCTCCGCCGCCGTCAGCCCGCTCGTCGCCAGTTGGATCACCGCCGCATGTCCCGGCCAGATCCGCTTCATGATCGCCTTTCCCGCCGCCGTCAGATGCAGATAGCGACGTCGGCCGTCGGTGTCGCAGCTCAGCCGCTCGATCAGCCCACGCTCGGCGAGCTTGTCGATCACGTACGTCAGGCTCCCACTCTGTAACAGGACGCGCTCGCTCACCTCGCCCGCCGCGAGATCGCCCTGGTGATAGAGCACCTCGAGCACGGCAAACTCCGTGAGGGAAAGCTCACCGCGCCCCACATCGAGCTTGGCTAGCTCCCCCACAGACTGGTGCGCGCGGCTCAGCACCACCCACAACTTGAGCGCCGCGTCCTGCTCCGGATCGGACGATCTGGCAATTCGGCCCATGTGGCACACAACATACGAATAGAGCCACGGGTCGGCCAACCCTCCCCGCCCCGCCAGAGTCCGTTGGCTGAGATCGTGCATAGCTTCATACCATGACCGCATCTCCGCCTGCTCGGGACATCGAGGAGCCGCCCCCTCTCGATTCGACCGAAGTTCCCGACGCCGCACGCACCGCCGATGGCTCCATCCAGTCGCCCAGCTTCGGCTCGATGGAGGGCGTCGAAGCCCAGCCCGCGGTCCGCTCGCTCGCGGCCATTCTGCTCGCGGTCATCGCCGTCTTCTACACACTGTACTTCGCCCGCGCATTCTTCCTGCCCGTCGCCTTCGGGCTGCTGCTCAACCTTCTACTCAGCCCGTTCGTTCGCACGCTCAAACGCGCGCACATCCCATATCCCGTCGGCGCCGCGATCGTCGTGCTCTCGATCGTCGCCGCCGTCGGCATCGGCGGATACTTTCTCTCGGATCCCGCGCAACAGTGGCTCACGAAGGCGCCGCAGACCCTCGCCGCAGCAAACATCAAGATCCGTAAGCTTCGCCGGCCAATGGAGCAGGTGAGCAAGTCCGCCGACCAGATGGCGCGTGCCGCGACGACGGGCTCGAGCTCCGCGCCGAGGCCGCAGGAGGTCACGCTCGCCGGCCCGACCGTGATGGACCGCTTCGTCGAGGGCTCCGCTGTGTTTCTCGCCGGCACGCTCGAGACACTCGTGCTTCTCTACTTCCTGCTCGCCTCCGGCGATCTCTTCCTGCAGAAGCTCACGAAGATGCTCCCTGAGTTTCGAGACAAGAAGAAGGCGGTCGCGATCGCGCGCGAGACTGAGACATCCATCTCGATGTACCTCAGCACGGTCGCGCTCATCAACGTGCTCGAGGGCGGTCTCATCACGCTGATCATGTGGGCGCTCGGCATGCCGAACCCCGTGCTCTGGGGCGTGC
Organism: Gemmatimonadaceae bacterium; assembly: GCA_039935955.1. Taxonomy (GTDB): domain Bacteria; phylum Gemmatimonadota; class Gemmatimonadetes; order Gemmatimonadales; family Gemmatimonadaceae; genus FEN-1250. The sequence goes on along the minus strand of JBDTJH010000105.1, from coordinate 739 downwards.
TCGTGCTCTTCCTCGAATTCATCCCGTATCTCGGCGCGCTCGTCATGGTGGGCGTGCTCACGCTCGCGGCACTCTCCACCTTCGACAGCGTCGGGCACATCGTGGCGGTGCCTGCGAGCTACCTCGTGGTGAACCTGCTCCAGGCGTACGTGCTCACACCGCTGCTCCTCGGCAAGCGTCTGACGCTCAACCCCGTCGCGATTCTGATCGGGTTGATTCTGATGTGGGAGATCTGGGGCGTCGCCGGCGCGTTCATCGCCGTGCCGCTGCTTGCGACCTTCAAAATCCTCTGCGACCACATCGAGACACTCGCCCCTGTGGGCGAGTTCCTCGGGGACTGATCGCTAGAGTCGGCTCTTCTTCACGAGGATCGCCGCCTCGACGTTGCGCAGCGTCACACTCGTCACCGCTGCGCCCAGCGTGCCATCGGCGTTGAGCGGCAGCCACTGATCGGTAGTCGGCAGCGGAATTGTGACCGCCGTTGCTTCGACGTAGCTGTGCGAGCCCCACCCCTGATTGATGCGCACGATCACGAGCGCCCGGTCCATGTCGCGCGTGTAGACCGCGTACGACTGGCCGAGGGGATCGGTACCGCGCGACGACTGCGTTGGCTTTGCGTCCCCGTCTTTCGGCGGGTTTGCCTTTGTCGCTGGGCTCGGGCCGAGCTCGAGCCCCTAGCGATCCTGCCGTACTATGGGTTAGTAGGATGATCGTACTAGCTTGACGCGCCCTCGTTTTC
>JBDTJH010000104.1:0-6100 GCA_039935955.1 Gemmatimonadaceae bacterium | reverse complement strand
TCGGCGCGACGTACAGCTTTAAATAGGGATCGAGATCGACAGGGGGCGTCGGCGATGTTCGCCGGCGCCTTCTTCGTCCCCTTCGCGTTAACTTTTTTCGATGCTAACATCAGGTAGTTGGGCCGCTTTCTACCGCACGCTCCGAAGCGCGCTCGGTTCGCTCGCGCTTGCACTCGCCGCCTGCTCGAGCAACGACACTGCCGCGCCGCTTCCGCCTACCGCACCGCCGCCATCACCGCGCGCGGTCGCCTTTCTCGACACCGTCAGTCAGCGAACGTTTCAGTGGTTCTGGGACACACAGAATCCCACGACACATCTGATCCCCGACCGCTACCCGACGAAATCGTTCTCCAGCATCGCCGCCGTCGGCTTCGGACTCAACGCGTATGCGGTCGGCGCCGAGCGTGGGTATATCACGCGCGAACAGGCGCGCGATCGGACGCTCCAGACGCTTCGATTCATGTACCAGCTGCCACAGGGACCCGACGCAACAGGCGTCGGCGGCTACAAGGGATTCTTCTACCACTTCCTCGACATGGACACGGGGATGCGGTACAAGGACGTCGAGCTCTCGTCCGTCGACACCTCGCTGCTCCTCGCCGGCGTGCTCTTCGCGCAATCGTACTTCGATGGCGCGGATCCCGCCGAAGCCTCGATTCGCGCGTATGCCGACTCGCTCTATCGCCGCGTCGACTGGGCGTGGTTTCAGAATCAGCCGCCGCTCGTATCGATGGGATGGACGCCCGAGAACGCGAAGTTCAACAGCTATCAGTGGAAAGGGCTCGACGAAGCGATGCTGGTCTACATCCTCGCGCTCGGCTCTCCCACGCATCCAATAGATAGCACCGCATGGACGCGGTGGACGAGCAGCTACCAGTGGGGCACGTTTTACCAGCAGGAGCACGTCGGATTCGCGCCGCTCTTCGGCCATCAGTACACGGAGATCTGGGTCGACTTCCGCGGCATTCAGGACGAATACATGCGCGGCAAGGGCATCGACTACTTCGAGAACTCGCGGCGCGCGACGGTCGCACAGCGCGCGTACGCCGCGGACAATCCGAACAAGTGGCCGGGTTACGCCGCGAACATGTGGGGGCTCACCGCGAGCGATGGCCCCTTCGACGGACACTTCACCGTGGCGGGATCCTCACGCCAGTTCTACGGCTACGCCGCACGCGGCGCCGACTTCACCGAAGTGCGCGACGACGGCACGATTGCGCCAACGGCCGCCGGCGGCTCCGTTCCCTTCGCGCCGGACATCGCGATCCAGACGCTCGTCACGATGCGCGATCGCTATGGTGACAACATCTTCGGGCAGTACGGATTCTTCGACGCCTTCAATCTCGCGCTCACTGGCGGCGGTCCGACCACCGCGGGCCGCATAGTCCCGGGCATGGGCTGGTTCGACACCGACTACCTCGGCATCGACCAGGGGCCGATCCTCGCGATGCTCGAGAACTATCGCAGCGAGTTGATCTGGAAGAAGATGCGCACGAATCCGTACATCATCCGCGGCCTCCAGCGCGCGGGCTTCACCGGCGGATGGCTCGCCTCGGCCGCACAGGCGCAGGGCGCGCACTGATGCTCCACCGGCGCGCGGCCCGATGGCTCGTCGCGGCGTGCGCGCTCATGGCGTGCAGCGGAGCTGAGGCGAGCGAGCAGCGGATCACGCTCCGCTTTTGGGCGATGGGCGCCGAAGGGGAGAACGTGCAGCAGCTCGTGCGCGAGTTCGAGCAGCAACATCCGAATGTGGACGTGCGCGTGCAGCAGATTCCGTGGACAGCCGCGCACGAGAAGCTGCTCACGGCATTCGTCGGCAACGTCACTCCGGATCTCGCGCAGCTCGGCAACACGTGGGTGCCGGAGCTCCAGGCCGTCGACGCGATTCTCCCGCTCGACAATTATGTCGCGCAGTCGACGATCGTGAAGGCGTCGCGCGTCTTCCCGGGGATCTGGGAGACGAACGTCCTCAACGACACGATCTACGCGATTCCGTGGTACGTGGACACGCGCGTGCTCTTCTATCGAACGGACATCCTCGCCGCCGCCGGCTACGACTCGATGCCCACGTCGTGGGCGGGGTGGCGCGACGCGATGCTCGCGATCCAGAAGAAGGCCGGCCCGCGACAGTGGGCGATCTTCCTGCCGACGAACGAGTGGATGCAACCGGTGGTACTCGGGCTGCAGAACGGTTCGCCGCTCCTGAAAGATGGCGGCCGCTACGGCGCCTTCGAGGAGCCCGCCTTTCGCGGCGCGTTCGAGTTCTATATCAAGCTTTTCCGCGATGGGCTCGCGCCGGTCGCCGGCAACAACGACATCGCGAATCCATATCAGGAGTTCGTGCGCGGGACCTTCGCGATGTGGATCACGGGGCCATGGAATATCGGCGAATTTAAGCATCGCCTGCCGGCCGGCATGCAGCACCTGTGGGCGACCGCGCCACTTCCCGGCCCCACCGGCGCGCCGTCAGGTGTGTCGAACGCGGGCGGCTCGAGCCTCGTCGTCTTCAAGAGCTCGCCGCATCCGAAGGAAGCCTGGGAACTCATCGAGTTTCTCTCGCGCTCCGACATCCAGCGCCGCTTCTATCATCTCACGGGCGATCTCCCCGCGCAGATCGACGCGTGGCAGGACACCTCGCTCGCCGGCAATCAGTACGCGTCCGCGTTCTATACGCAGCTGCAGCGCGTGCGTCCGACGCCCAAGGTTCCCGAGTGGGAGTTCCTGACGTCGAAGATCATCGACATCTCCGAGCTCTCGATCCGCGGCAACCTCTCCACCGATCGCGCGCTCGCGATGCTCGATGCGCAGGTCGACCGCATCCTCGAGAAGCGCCGCTGGATTCTCGCCCGCACCTCGCAGGCGCCGCATGACTCGGCCGCGGTCGTAAAGCTCAGGTGAGCGCGTCCACCGCACGCACACAGGTCGCCGCGAAGACTCCTGAGTGGCGCGCGGGACGAGCAGGGTGGCTCTTCATCGCGCCGGCGATCACGCTCATCGCCGTCTTCTTTTTTCTGCCCGTCGGCGCGTCGCTACTGCTCAGCATCACCGACTTCGATCTCTACTCCGTCGCGAATCCCGCGAACGTACGCTTCGTCGGCACGCGCAACTACACGGAGCTGCTCAACAATCCGACCTTTTGGCTCGCGCTCAAGAACACCTTCTACTTCGCGCTGATCGGTGGCCCGCTCACCGTCGCCACATCGCTCGGTGCCGCGCTCCTGCTGAATGCGAAGGTCGTCCGCTTCAAGACGTTCTTCCGCACGATCTACTTTCTACCCTTCGTCACCACGCTCGTCGCGGTCGCGATCGTCTGGCGCTACCTGTACCATCCGCAATACGGGTTCTTGAACTACGCGCTCGGCGCCGTCGGCATCCATCCCATCGACTGGCTCGGCGATCCGCGGTGGGCCATGCCCGCGATCATCCTGCTCGCGGTCTGGAAAAACTTCGGCTACAACATGCTGATCTTCATCGCGGGGCTGCAGTCGGTGCCCGAGGATCTGTACGAGGCCGCGGCACTCGATGGCGCCGGCGCCGTGCGGCAGTTCTGGCACGTCACGCTCCCGAATCTCGCGCCGACATTCTTCTTCGTCGGCGTCGTGACGATGATCGGCTACTTCCAACTGTTCGCCGAGCCGTATGTGATGACGACGGGCGGTCCGCTGGGGGCGACGACGAGTCTCGTGCTCTTCATGTACGAGGAAGGGTTCCGCTGGTGGCGGCTCGGCGTCGCCGCGTCGATCGCGTTCTTGTTGTTCCTCATTATCCTCGTGTGGACGGCGATCCAGCTGCGCCTCGAGCGAAGGCTCGCCGCGTGAAGCGCGCACGCGTGGGGACCGTGGCGATATATGCGGCGCTCATCATCGGCGCGCTGCTGTCGCTCTTCCCGATCATCTGGATGATCTCGGCGTCGTTCATGCCGACGGGACAGGCCAACACCTTCCCGCCGCGGCTGTGGCCCGACCATCCGACGTTGCAGCATTATCACGATGTCTTCACGCGGCTCAGCATGAGCCGCTACCTCGTGAACAGCGGGATCATCTCGATCGTCGTGACGGTGCTGTCGCTGATCGTGAACTCGATGGCGGGATACGCCTTCGCGAAGCTTAGATTTCGCGGGCGTGATTCGGTGTTCCGCGCGATGAGTGCGGGGCTCGTGATCCCTGTGCAGGTCGCGATGCTGCCGTTGTTTCTGTTGATGAAGTCGCTAGGGCTGATCAACACGTATTGGGGCGTGATCATCCCGAGCATGGCGAGCATCTTCGGGATCTTCCTGATCCGGCAGTACGCGATCTCTATCCCCGACGATCTGCTCGACGCCGCGCGAATCGATGGCGCGAGCGAAGCGCGGATCTACCGCTCGATCGTGCTGCCGACGATCACGCCGATCCTGGCGACTCTCGCGATCTGGACCTTCCTGACGACGTGGAACGATTTCATGTGGCCGCTCATCGTGCTGTCGGACGAGCGGCGGTACACCCTGCCCGTCGCCCTTGCGAGCCTGGTGGGTGAGCATGTGCAGGACACGGAGCTCATGATGGCTGGGTCGGTACTGACGGTGCTGCCGGTGGTCATCGTCTTCCTCGTGCTGCAGCGCTACTACATCCAGGGCGTGATGGCCGGGAGCGTGAAGGGGTGAGCTTCTCTTTGCCGGCCCTCTGTGCCACCGTCGCTACTATAGTATTGTCGGCAGGTGCGAGCGCGCAGGCGCTCCCGAGCTCGGCGCGGCTACTCGATGGCTTCGAGAGCACAGAGGGATGGAGTGCGCATCCGTCCGACGGTGTTTCGCTCGTGATCTCCGCCGACAGCACCGGCGTGCACGGGCACGCGCTGCGCCTGGACTTCGACTTCCACGGCCACGGCGGCTACGCAATCGCCCGCAAGAAGTTCGACGTCGCGTTGCCGGAGAACTACGCGTTCTCGTATCGCATTCGAGGACAGGCGCCGGCCGAGAACTTCGAGGTGAAGCTCATCGACTCGACGGGCGACAACGTGTGGTGGAACAACGCCGTCAACGTCCGCTTCCCCGAAGAGTGGAAGCAGATGACGCTGAAGAAGCGTCACATCACCTTCGCGTGGGGACCGCGCGGTGGTGGCGAGCTGGCGCATCTCGCGTCGCTCGAGCTGTCGATCACCGCGGGGAGCGGCGGCAAGGGGACGGTGTGGCTCGACGCGCTGACGTTCACGCCGCTCGAGCCCGTGCACTCGTACAAGGGGACGCCGGTCGCAATCGCGACATCGTTCGTCGCGGGACATGCGCCTGCGATGGGCGTCGATGGCAAAACGTCGACATCGTGGATGAGCGAGACGTCCGCGAGCGCCGAGTCGTACTCGGTCGACTTCGGGAGTAGCCGGGAGTATGGCGGCGCGACAATCGACTGGGCTCGCGGCGCGGCGCCGGCGAGCTACGTGATCAACGTGTCGGCAGACGGCGCGAAGTGGGACAGCGCGTATGCCGTGGTAGGGAGCAACGGCGGGCGCGACTGGATTTATCTCCCCGAGATGGAATCGCGCTGGCTGCGCGTGCGCATCCCGGCATCGGCGAGTGCGCCACGCGCGTATGCGATTCGCCAGCTCTCTGTGATCCCCGTCGAGTGGTCCGCAACGCGGAACGCATTCTTCGCGCACGTCGCCGCGAGCGCGCCAGCGGGGAGCTATCCGAAGTATCTCGGCGGCAAGCAATCGTACTGGACGGTGGTCGGCGTCGATGGGGACGACGCCGAGGCGCTGATTAATGAGCAGGGGGCGATCGAGCCGCATGCGGGTGGGTTCTCGCTCGAGCCTTTCCTGCGTGTGGGCGGCAAGCTCGTGACGTGGCACGATGCGAAGCAGACGCAGTCGCTCGCACGGGGATATCTGCCCATCCCCTCGGTCACGTGGACTGCGGGTGCGCTCAGGCTCGAGGTGACGACGTTCGCTGCGGGGCCGCTCGATTCCTCGTCGCTCTACGCGCGCTATCGCGTCACGAACATGGGGAAGGCGACGGCGAGGCCGACGCTCTATCTCGCTGTGCGGCCATTTCAGGTGAATCCGAGTTGGCAGTTCCTCGCGACGCAGGGTGGCGACGCGCCACTGCGCCACATCGCGTGGGATCAGTCGG
>JBDTJH010000103.1:0-3156 GCA_039935955.1 Gemmatimonadaceae bacterium | reverse complement strand
GTAGCACCCACGCATCGCCCGTTGCACTCCCCCACGCCCTCCCACCGTTTCCCCTCGATCCCCAACCGTCACGCCGCTAGCCCCCCGCCACACGCTCCGCACCTGTAGCCCCACCTCGCTATTATTCCCTCACTGGGTGGCACGTTCGGTGCGCCTACGCCCCCCAGAAGCGACCCTAACGCGATCGCGCTAAGCCCTCCCGGCGACGCGCTCACGTCCGGGTCGCGCCGGTCGTCGTCGTACTGTCCGCTTCAGGGGAGTAGATGCTGCCAGTTCCCAATCCGAAAGTCCTCTTCAAATCCATGTCCGACGGAGCGGTGCTTTTCTCCACGGACAATGAGGTCTATTTCGGTCTCAACAGCGTCGGCGCGCGCGTCTGGGAGCTCCTGCCCCCAGTCTGCTCGACCTTCGACGAGCTGTGTACCCGGCTCTCCGCCGAGTACACGGACGTCGATCGCTCCATCATCGAGACCGACGTCAAGGAGCTGCTCGCGGATCTCACCTCGCACAAGCTCGTCGCCGTCCGCGTGGAGGGGCAGAATGACCAGTCGAGCGCGACCCGCGTTCCTGCGCAGGCTGGCAAGGCTTAGCGCGCGCGATCTGCTCGACATCGCCGAAGCGCAGATCGAGCTCCTCGTCTCCCGGACAATCGTCGCCACCCGCCGTACCGGACAGCTCGTCTCGCGCGCCGCACTCGATCCCTTCGGCGACGACACGCCCGCCACCGCATCGAACGCCAACGTCGACCCGCGCCCCGAGCAGCTCGCGCTCGCCGTCATGCGCGCCGCGGAGAACGGCGTCTTCCGCCCGCTTTGCCTCGTGCGCTCCGTCGCGCTCAAGCGCCTCCTCGATCGCCACGGCTTCGATGGCAGCATCGTCAAGATCGGCGTGCGCATGAATCGCGGTCGCTTCGCCGCCCACGCCTGGGTCGCGTACAACGACCAGATACTCGGCGATCAGGAGTGGCACGTGAAGTCGTTCGCCGAGCTCGATGAGGTGAACGTGATGGATCACGCGTGAGCGTCATCCTCGCGGCGGTCGGCGACACGAGCGCCGCGCTCGACGACGCGGCCGTTCGGCGCGCGCTCACCGCCATGCACTCGCGCGACGACGATCGCGTCGCGATCTGGCGCGGCGGCGGCGCGATGCTCGCGGTCGCGCGGCAGCCGTGGGAGCTCGCGACGTCGATGTCGGGCGACGCGCTCGTCGTCACCGATGGAGTGATCGCCGTCGCGGCCGACGCGAGCATCTATTATCGCGACGATCTCCACGCGGCGCTCGCACGCGCGCGCGTCTCCGCGACCGGGAGCACCGCGAGCCATCTCATCCTCGCGGCGTATCGCGCATGGGGCGCGGACTGCGCGGCGCATCTCGAGGGCGACTTCGCATTCGTGATCTGGGATGACGGCGCGAAGCGCGTCGTCGCGGCGCGCGACTTCTCGGGGAAGCGCACGCTATTCCATTCGACGATCAACGGCTCGCTGATTCTCGCGTCGACTCCCGCCGGCGTGCTCGCGCTGCCTGGGGCGAATGCATCGCTCAACCTCGTGGCGATCGCCGAGACGGCGGGAGGGATGTGGGGCGGGAGCTCTGAGACGGCCTACGAGTCCGTGCGCGCACTGCTCGGCGCGCAAACGCTGACGCAGGAGCACGCCGCGCCGATGCGCCTGCATCAGCATTGGAGTCCGCCGCATCCGTCCACGCGCAACTCGCCTCCGTTCGAGGAGGCGGCGATCGAGCTGCGCAAGCTGCTCACTCGCGCGGTCACCGAGCGCATGGATGTGGATGCGGACACTACGATCTGGCTGAGCGGTGGATGGGATTCGCCCGCAGTGTTCGCCGCGGGCGCGAGCGCGCTCGACGCGAGCCATTCGCCGCACAAGCTGCTGCCGGTGTCGATCAGCTATCCCCAGGATGATCCGGGGCGCGAGGACGACCTGATCCGCGACATCGCGGTTCGTTGGAATGCGTCCGTTCACTGGCTCGATATCCAGAATATCCCCTTCTTCGACCGGCCGTCCGAGGGCGCAGCGGCGCGCGCGGAGCCCTTCGCGCACCCCTTTGAGATGTGGCATCGTTCCCTCGCGCGTGGCACCCGCGCAACGCATTCGCGGATCGCATTAGAGGGCGTCGGCGGTGATCAGCTCTTCCAGGTGTCCGAAGTGTTCCTTGCCGACCTCCTCCGTACGGGGCGCTTCGCCGAGCTCGCGCGCGAGTGGAAGGCGAAGGGGATGTCGGGCTCCGGCTTCCGCACGTTCTTCCGCTGGGCGATTCAGCCGAACCTCTCGCGCCCCGCGCTCGCGCTCGCGTCGCTGCTGCGCGGCGGGCGTCCGCTGGTCGGCTACCTCGAGCGCGCACTCCCGCCGTGGATCGACAAGGACCTCGTGCGCGCGCACGACCTCGATCGCCGCGACGCGCTTTACGCCCCTCGCGTGACACATCGCAGTCGTGCCGATCGTGAAACAGCATGGTATCTGTCACATCAGTATTTCGCCCGCGTCTTTGGTGTGACGTCGGCTTTTGCACGCGAAGAAGGGGTTGAGATTCGCTCACCGCTCTATGATCGGCGCGTCATCGAGTTCGCGCTCACGCGTCCGCGCGTGGAGCGTTCGGAGGGCACGGAGACCAAACGGCTGCTTCGCGCGTCGATGCGAGGGCTGCTTCCCGACGCCATTTTGCAGCCCCGCGCGAAGCGAACTGGGGAGACCGGAGGCTATTTCACGCGGTCGATGCGCCAGCAGCTGCCGGCGATGATCGACACGCTTTTCGAACAGTCGGCGTTGGCACGCGCTGGCGTGATCGATGCAACAGTGTACCGGCAGTCGGTGCACGATTACGCGCGGGGGGTGCAAAGTAATTTTGCAGCTGCCCTCTACTTCACGATACAGGCTGAATTGTGGCTCCGGTCACATATCGAAATTGGAACGTTGTCTGCACTGAATAGTTCGTCGTCGCAGCAGGCGGCTGTCGGTACGGGATGATAAATTCCCGAACGGCAAGAAAATCTTGAAGAACAAAACGGCCATGTGGGCCGTACTTTCGCCGGGCAAGCAGCGCGGCATCACACGACTTTAGGAGGGTCGGGTGTATCAGAAACCACGTGTGGAACGGTTCGGTACGTTCCGCGAGTTGACCCAGGTCGGCTTCAACGGCACC
>JBDTJH010000102.1:0-8831 GCA_039935955.1 Gemmatimonadaceae bacterium | reverse complement strand
GTGTGAGCTGCGCGAGAGCAAGATCCTCGGCGGGCGTCCAGCGCACGGCCTCGTGGCCGCCGCTCGCGTCGTACGCCCTGCGCGTCATGCAGATGTATTGGCCGTTGGCGACCTTGTCGCGCGACTTGCCCGCGCGATTCACGGCGCCCGCGCCGCCGTAGCGCGTGGCGAGAATGTAGAACACCTGCGGCTGCACGACGCGCTCCCAGAAGGAGCCGAGCTCCTGCGACCCGCCGACGGTAAAGAAGTCGAGCTTTCGCGCCGTCATCGCGTTCATCGTGCGCACGATGAGCTCGGGCGCGTGCACGGTGTCGGCGTCGGTGAAGATGAGTGTCGACCCCCGCGCGACCTTCGCGGCCTGCGCGCACGCCCACGGCTTGCCGACCCATCCGGCGGGCAGGGGTGTGCCGTCGATCACGCGCACGCGCGCGTCGGTAGCCGCGATCGCGTGGACGATGGCGCCTGTCTCATCCTCGGAGCGATCGTCGACGACGATGAGCTGGAGCGCGGGCCACGTCGTCCGCAGAATCGAGCGGACGCAGCGCTCGATGTTGCGCGCCTCGTTGCGCGCGGGGACGATCACCGAGACGAGGGGCGGGTTCGGCGGCACCACCGGCGACTCATCATCGAGCGACGGCGAGCCGCGCGAGCGCCAAATCATGATCAGCGGGCCGAGCACCCAGGGCCAATAGTCCGTGATCCACGCTTGATTCACGGCCGCAAGCTAGCGAGCCACTGGGCCTCCGGCAAAAGAAGACGGGCGCTCGTGTGAGCGCCCGTCTTTGCAGCGATAGTGCGCCGATCAGCTGAACATCTTCAGCTCTTACCGGAGCCCGCCTCGCCGCTGAGGTCTTCGCCGTCCTCTTTCTCCATGCTCTTGTTCATGGTGCCGCCGCCGGCCGTGAAGCCGCCGTGGCTCTCCGTGCCAGCCTTGGGCGGAGTGCCCTTCGAGTCGCTCGTGCCTCCTGCACCGCTCGCCGTGCGACCACCTGCTGCGCCTTCGCTGTTGCCGTCCGCCTGCTTCGCGTCCGGATTTCGATTCTGATCCGCCATGACATTCTCCTCCGCTCATGAAGCGTGCATCGATTGCTCGGCGTCCCCCTGTTGCGGTGTGGCCGGCGCATGGCGTAGCGCATGGCGTGTGCCAGGCGCGATTATTTTGGGATGTTCGAGCACGGTCGATTTTCCGCGTTCGGTAGTTCACCTTGCATGCACGGATGAGCGTGCCTTACACCACTCCCCCACTTCTCGCCCCCGGCGCGCGCGTCGCACTGCTCGCGCCTGCGGGCCCGCTCGCCGATACGGGGGATCTCGAGCGCGCTGAGCGCAATGTGCGCGCGATGGGTTGGGAGCCGCACACATCTCCGCACGCGCTGGAGCGCGACGGCTATCTCGCCGGCGACGACGCGTCGCGACTCGCGGACCTGAACGCTGCGATTCGTGACCCGCGCATCGATGGTATCTGGTGCCTGCGCGGTGGTTACGGCGCGATGCGCATCCTCGACGCGATCGACTACGACTCGCTGCGTCGGGTGCCAAAGGCGATCATCGGCTACTCGGACATCACCGCGCTCCATCTCGCGGTGCGCGTGCGTGCCGACATCGTGACCTATCATGGCCCGACGGCGCGCGCCGTGCTCACCCCCTTCTCGCGCGAATCGCTCACGCGCGCGACGAGCGTGACCAGCGGCACGACCGTCGCACGCGATCCATTCGCCGGCGCGCCTCCACTGACCTGGTTGCAGGAGGGAAGTGCGCCGGGTCGTCTCGAAGGAGGGAACCTCGCGCTCCTCTGCTCGCTGCTCGGCACGCCGTATGCCGCGCGCGTCGACGGCGCCATCCTGGTACTCGAAGACGTGAACGAGCCTCTCTATCGCATCGACCGCATGCTGCGCCAGCTGATCCTGGCGGGCGTGCTCGGCCGTCTCGCCGGCCTCGTTTTCGGCTCGTTCACGGAGCGCGGAAGCGACGGCGATGCGGGGCCGCGCACGCTCGATGTACTTTTCCAGGAGGCGGCGGCGCACGTGCGCGGGCCGGTGGTGAGCGACGCACCGGTCGGGCACATTGCGGATCAGTGGACGCTGCCGCTTGGCGCGCGCGCCGAGCTGTCCCCTGCGCGCGGGCTCGTGCTGGTGCGCTGAGCGAATCTTTTCACATCATGCAACCGATGACGATGCCCGACGCCTCACCCAACGAGATCTCTCCCGGCGTGCTCCTCGCGCGACAGGAGCACGGCGACCACGGCGTGCTGCTCGATGTGCGCGAGCAGAATGAGTGGAATCTCTTTCGGATTCCGAACGCGATTCATCTCCCTCTCGCACACGTGAGCGACGCGGCGACGGAGGCGCTCGCGCGTTTCCCCGATGAAGAGATCGTGGTCTATTGCGGCCGCGGCGCGCGCTCCGCGCAGGCGGTCGAGATCTTGCGCGCGCAGGGCTATCAGGCGACGTCGCTCGCGGGCGGGATCGCCGCGTGGATCGATGCTGGCGGCGAGGTCGAGGAGTAGCGCGGCTCCATCGATGCGCGCGATAGAGCTTCTCGCACGACTGGAAGCCGCGCTGGCGTCGGAGCCCGGCGCGGAGTCGCCTTCGGGCGCCGTGCCGGCGGAGGTTCGTGAAGCTGCCGTCGCGGTAGTCTTTCGCGTCACCGCCGAGGACGCGCTCGAATTACTCATGATCGAGCGCGCGAGTTACGAGGGCGATCCGTGGAGCGGGCACGTCGCCTTCCCCGGCGGCCGCCGCGAGCCACCCGATGCGACTCCGCTCGAGACTGCGGTGCGCGAGACGCGCGAGGAGCTCGGCATCGATCTCCTGGAAACCGGCAGACTGCTCGGCGGCCTCGAGCGAGTCGGCCCGCTGTCGCCCGTGCTGCCCGCGATTTCCATCGCGCCGTTCGTCTTTCACATGACGACCTTTGTGCCGCTCACGATCAGCGATGAAGTCGCGGTGGCATTCTGGGTGCCGCTCGCCGAGTTGCAGCGCGCCGATGTCTCGCGCAACGTCGACGTCACGCTCTCGAATGGCGCCCGTCGCACCGTGCGCGCCTTCGTGCACGGTGAGTACACGATCTGGGGCCTCACCGAGCGCATTCTCCGCGACCTGCTCTCTCGCCTCTCCTAAAAGCCGCCCCCCCCTCGGCCGAGCCGCGCGCTTGACTTCGGTTAACCGCGATTCTAATATTCGTTAACCGCAGTTAACTCGATATCGCCGCGTCAGGATCTGCCGTTTTGCCATCTCCGTCCGTCGAAGACTACATCAAGGCCATCTACAAGGCGCACGCCGACAACGGCAGCGTCGCGACGCAGGAATTGGCCGAGCGGCTGCACGTCAGCGCGCCTGCCGTGAGCAAGATGATGCGCAAGCTCTCGGTGCTGAAGCTCATCTCGCATGCGCCGTATCAGGGTGTCAAGCTCACGCGCGCGGGCGAGAAGCTGGCGCTCGAGATCATCCGCCATCACAGGCTCATCGAGCTCTATCTCGTGCAGGCGATGGGCTTCTCGTGGGACAGCGTGCACGAGGAGGCTGAGCGTCTGGAGCATCACATCAGCGAGGAATTCGAGGACAAGATCGACGAGCTGCTCGGCCATCCCACCGCCTGCCCGCACGGCGATCCGATTCCGACGCGCGCCGGGACCATCGCCGCGATCACGGACCGGCCGCTCGCGCAGCAGCGGTCTCCTGCGCACCTGATAGTGCGTCGCGTCAGCGATGAGGACGCGGAGCTGCTGCGGCACCTCCAGGCGCTCGGCGTCACCCCCGGCACGGCGATCGAGCTCGTGACGCAGGAGCCGTTCGAGGGACCGCTCGTGCTCAAGGTGGGCGGCAAGCGCGTGCGTCTCACGCCGCAGGCGGCGAAGAAGGTGTTCGTCGATGCGGTCGCGGGCGATGAGGGAGGCAAGTAGTGGCGATTCCTACGATTCCACCCGGAGAGAGCACCGAGACTACCGAGACTATCGAGACCAACACGTCGAGTGGCTGGCGGCGCGCGAGACTGACGCCGAGTCTGGCGGAGGTATACCGGTCGGTGCCAGTGTCGGGGACGTCGACATGGCGGAAGGCGCTCGCGTTTGCGGGGCCGGGATATCTCATCGCCGTCGGCTACATGGATCCGGGGAACTGGGCCACCGATCTCGCTGGTGGGTCTGCGTTCGGCTACCGGCTGCTATCCGTGGTGATGCTCTCGAATCTGATGGCGGTGCTGCTGCAGGGGCTGGCGTCGAAGCTCGGAATCGTCACGGGGCGCGATCTCGCGCAGGCGTGCCGCGATCATTACTCGCGGCCGGTGGTGATCTTCCAGTGGATCATCTGCGAGATTGCGATTGTCGCGTGCGATTTGGCGGAGGTCATCGGTTCGGCGATTGCGCTCAACCTGCTGTTTCACATCCCGATCACTGTCGGTGTGATGCTGACGGCGGCCGATGTGCTCGTCGTGCTTTTTCTGCAGACGAAGGGCTTCCGCTGGCTCGAGGCGCTCGTGATCGTGTTGATCGCGACGATCGGGCTGTGCTTTTTGTTCGAGGTCGTGATCGCGAAGCCGTCCATGGCAGGGGTGCTCGCGGGATTTATTCCAAGTCCGCAAATCATTCGTGATCCGAAGATGTTGTACATCGCGATGGGGATCCTCGGTGCGACGGTGATGCCGCACAATCTCTATCTGCACTCGTCGATCGTGCAGACGAGGCGATATGAGGAGACGTCGGCGGGGAAGCGCGAGGCCGTGCGCTTCGCATTCCTCGACTCGACGATCGCGCTGACCTTCGCATTGTTCATCAACGCGGCGATCCTCATCGTCGCGGCCGCCAGCTTTCACACCAGTGGCCACACCGATGTGGCCGAGATTCAGACGGCCTACACGCTGTTGACACCGCTTCTTGGCGTTGGCGGCGCGAGTGCCGTCTTCGCGCTGGCGCTGCTCGCGTCGGGGCAGAACTCGACCTTCACCGGCACGCTCGCGGGGCAGATCGTCATGGAGGGTTACCTCCAGATTCGGCTGCGCCCGTGGGTGCGGCGGTTGATCACGCGCGGGCTGGCCATTGTGCCGGCCGCCGTCATCGCCGTTCTATATGGTGAGCAGGGGACGGCGAAGCTGCTCGTGATGAGCCAGGTGGTGTTGAGCCTGCAGCTGTCGTTCGCGGTGTTCCCGCTCGTGCGCTTTACGTCGGACAAGCTGAAGATGGGCGAGTTCGTGAATCCTGCCTGGCTGCGCGTGCTCTCGTGGTTCGTGGCATACTTTATCGCCGTGCTGAACATCTGGCTGATTGCGCAGCTTCTGACCGGGCAGGCTTGATCTTGTACAAGCGCATTCTCGTTCCCCTCGAGCACAGTGCGTACGACGAGGCGATTCTGGATCATGTGCGAACGCTCGCGACGCACTGCAGAGCCGCCGTGATTCTCATTCATGTCGCCGATGGATGGGCCGCGCGCAACATTCATCATTTGGATCTGCGCGAGAGCGAGGAGATCCAGGCGGACCGCGCGTATCTCGAGGGGATCGCCGCGAGCCTCGAGCGCGACGGTTTCGAGACGGATGCGATTCTCGCGAGCGGCGACCCGGTGCGCGAAATCGCGGCGGCGGCCGCGCGCGAGGGGTGCGACCTGATCGCGATGTCGACGCATGGGCATCGATTTTTCTCGGATCTGTTTTACGGGAGCGTGGCAGAGTCGCTGAGGCATCGGTGTATGATCCCGATCCTGCTGGTGCGCGGATCGAAGAGCGGGAAGACGGCGGAGCATCGGGTGGTGAGTTGACCCATCTGTAACGCCTCGTTACGCACCGTGACTCGCCCTTCGCGCGCATCGTCTTTTCCGGAGCTGCCTCGCGTCGCAGCGATCCCGGAGACAACGACATGCCGCAGTTCCCAACCGTTAGCGCCCTCTACGGCCGCCCCACGATCGTACTCGCCATCCTGCTCGCGTTCGGCTGCTCCGCGTCGGGCGACGGTGGCAGCACCTCGCCTCCGGCCTCGGTGGCCACGGTGTCGGTCACGCCGAACACTGCGAGTCTCGAGGTCAGCACACATCTCACGGCGATAGCCACGCCAAAGGACGCGAGCGGCAACACGCTGACGACGCCCGTCTCGTGGCTGACGTCGGACACGAGCATCGCGTCGGTGTCGTCGGCCGGCGTGGTCACCGCGCGGAAGATGGGAAGCGCAACGATCTTCGCGTCCAGCGGCGCGGTGCAGGGAAGCTTCCCGCTCACCGTCACCGATTCGATCGCCGTAACCGTGACGATAGTCGCGCCGCGCGATACGCTGAACATCGGCGGCACGCTCCAGCTCAGCGATACGGTGAAGACCGCGAGCGGTCGCGTGCTCGCCGGGCATGCGGTGACGTGGACCGCGACGACCGGCGCGAGCATCTCGACGAGCGGCATCGTCACAGGCGCTGCCGCGGGCTACTCGACGATCACCGTCAGTGCAAGTGGCAACGGCGTCGCGCACGCTGCGAGCGACACGCTGCTCGTCTATCCCGTCCCGATCGCAACCGATCCGGCGGCGCCGCTCCTCGCGATCGATGCGACCGCGGACCATCACGCAATCAGCCAGTACATCTACGGCGTCAGCACCTTTGGGCTCGACGCGGCGTATCTCACCGACCTTGGCATCGCCGTCACGCGGTGGGGGGGGGATGGGATCACGCGCTACAACTGGCAGGTCGATGAGAGCAACGCGGGCTTCGACTGGTACTTCATGGCGGGCGGCGGCGTCACGACGCCGACGCCTGGCGCGCAGGTGGACGCGATCGTCACGCGCGACAAGAGCGTGGGCGCGGCGACGTTCGTGTCCGTGCCAATCATCCAGTGGATCAATAGCAAAAGCGTGTGGGACTGTAGCTATCCGGTGTCGGAGTTCGGCCCGCAGCAGTCCGTGGATCCGTACGTGCATCCGATGGTGCGCGGTGCGGTGACGGACTGCGGCAACGGCCTGCACACGGATGGCAGCCAGATCTTCCTCGCCGACAGCGACATCGCGCGCATCCACGTTGCGAATTCGGAAGCGACGCAAAAGGCGTGGGTCACGCATCTCACGGGAAAGTTCGGTGCATCGGGGAGTGGCGGGGTGCGCTTCTACGCGCTCGACAACGAGCCGGGCGGATGGGCGAACACGCATCGCGATGTGCATCCCGTCGCGCCGAACTACCAGGAGATCACGTCGCGCTCGGTGTCGTACGCTGCCGCGATCAAGAGCGGGGATCCGAGTGCGTGGGTCGCGGGTCCCGAGGATTTCGGCTGGGCGGTATACGTCGGCAATCCATCGGTGAATGGTGGATTGTACAACGCGGTCTATTATCTCCAGCAGATGAAGGCGTATGAGCAGGTGCATGGCACGCGCATCCTCGACTACTTCACCGAACACTGGTATCCGTCGCCGCCCGGCGTGATCGACTTCAGCCAGAATCCCGGAACCGTCGACGTGCAGGCCGCGCGCCTGCGCTCCACGCGCACCTTCTGGGACTCGACGTATCGCGAGGAGAACTGGATCGGCCAATACTATCCGCCGGTGCAGCTCATTCCGACGTTCCACAAATGGGTGAACGAGAACTACCCGGGCACGAAGATCGGCATCACCGAATACAACTGGGGCGGCCAGAAGTCGGTGAACGGCGCGCTCGCGCAGGCGGACATCTTCGGCATCTTCGGCCGCGAGGCGCTCGACATCGCGACGCTGTGGGGCCCTCCGGATCGCACGTGGCCGGCCGCGAACGCCTTCCGCATCTACCGCAACTACGACGGTGCGGGCGCGAAGTACGGCGATACGTGGGTGAAGACGACGAGCAGCGATCAGGCGCGCGTCGCGATGTACTCCTCATTGCGCACGAGCGACGGCGCGCTCACGATCATGGTGATCAACAAAAGTGCGACGGCGCAGTCGGCGCACGTCGGCCTCGCGCACTTCACGCCGGCGGGGAAGGCAAGCGTCTATACGTTCAGCGGCGCAAATACGGCGATCGTGAAGGGAGCGGATGTGTGGGTGCGGCCGGGTGGCGTGGCGCTGAGCTTTCCGCCGAGCTCGATCACGCTGGTGGTGGTGGGGAAGAAGAGCTAGCTGATCACGCGCGGCGACGGCCACGCCTTTTTGGCTCAAGAGCGCGAAGCGCGTAGTGCAAGTCGTTGCCCGGTTCGGCGCTCGAAAGCGCGACGTAGCCCGCGAACCACACGTTGAGGAGCACGGCGAGATGCCACGCATTGTTCGCGTCGATCGTCTGCCAGGGCGCAATGTGAAATAGCGTCCAGAGCAATGCCGCCTCGCACGCCAGGCCAGCTATGCTGACGACGAAGTCTTCGCTTCGGCTCCGGGGTTTCGCCGAGCTGACTTCGCCATGCTCGCCTGCCCGGCGCTTTACGATGTTGAATCTCATGACGTACCTACCGTCCTTGCCCCGGCGTTTGCGAATGCGGAGCATGACGTTGAGAATGCGAATCGAGAATAGTCGCCTACGGTAGAGTAGAGCAATGGCCGTATGCCCGAGCTCGTGCGCCAGCACGACCATTAGGAAGATGGCAGCCGTCTCCAGTGCCGAAGTAATCAGAAATTGCGAGATACTCATCGATGCTGTCCGGTTGTGATACTCGATCCAACTGGATTCACTGGTCGCCCGTCACTCCGAACCAGGCGTATACGGGGAGTATTCGTACGGCGACATCCCCCCGAACGCCACGCGCATGATCGACTCGCAGTTCGCATCGGTGAATTCGGTTATGAGATTCCACAGTGAGATGACGTCGCTCGTAGTGCAAGCGGCGCCCGCGAAACGTCGATACGTCAACGCAGATACCCAGCCGGTATCCGGGTCGAGCATCAGCATGCAGTCGGAGCTCCGTTCGCTCAT
>JBDTJH010000101.1:0-15075 GCA_039935955.1 Gemmatimonadaceae bacterium | reverse complement strand
GGCCACCAGAGCGCCACCAAAGTGCTGGCAGCGAGACCGGAATTGTAATCGGCACTGCATCTCGAATCAACGCCGCACACCACTCGTGCGCGCCGTGTTACTTCGCGCGATCGAGATACTCCCCGGTATTCGGATTCACGCGGATGCGCTCGCCCGTGCTGATGAACTCAGGCACGTTCACGCTCACGCCGTTCTCGAGCTTCGCCGGCTTCGACGACGCGTTCTTCGTCGCCGACTTCATCACCGGCGCCGTCTCCACGATCGTCAGCTCCATCGCATTCGGCAGATCGATCGCGATCGGACGGCCGTCGTAATACTCGGCCACGATCTTCATCCCCTGCTGCATCCACTGGGCGCCATCGCCGAGCGTATCCGCGTCCATCTCGAGCTGATCGTAGTTCTCGGTGTTCATGAAGTGGTACGTGTCGCCACCCTTGTACAGAAATTCCAGATTGTGCGTTTCCAGCGACGCCTTCGTGATCGTGTCCGCGGCGCGGAAGCGATGCTCGAAGTTCGACCCTGAGCGAAGATTCTTGAGCTTCGCCTGCACCATCGCACGAAGGTTGCCCGGCGTGTGATGACGGAACTCGGTAATGCGGCATGGATCGCCTTCGAACACGATCACCATCCCGCGGCGGATCTGCGTTGCCGGAATCGCCATGTTTCGGTAACTGAGAGCAGAGAAATGAATGCGATCAGCTGGGTGTCCCAACTGATCGCGGGATAACGCAAAACGTTTCAGCCTTTGAATTTACGGAACTGGAGACAGGAGGTCAAGCGCGCGTTTTTGCCCCTGTATCGAGCAACGGCCGGAGCGCCTCCCACACCGTCCCCGCGATGATGGTCGCGCCCTGCGGATTGGGGTGAACCATGTCCCGCTGGTTCAACGTGTCGATGCCGCCAACCCCTTTGAGCAGAAATGGGAGGTACGCAACGTCGTTCGTCTTCGCGAGCTGCGGGTAGACGGTCTGAAAGCCCTTCACGTACGCGCTCCCCATGTTCGGCAGCGCCTCCATCCCGACCAGCAGAATCTTCGCCTGCGGGTGCGTGCGCTTCACGTCGTCGAGAATGTGCTGGATGTTGGAGCGCAGCGAATCGACGGGGAGCCCGCGCAACCCATCGTTCGCGCCGGTCTCGAGCACGAAGACGTCGAACGGCTGTTTGAGGAGCCACGGCATCCGATTGCGCGCGCCCGCGGATGTCTCGCCGCTCACCCCCGCGTTCACCGCTTCGTAATTCAGCCCGAGCGAATCCAGACGACGCTGGATCAGCGCCGGATATGCCTGCTCCGGATCGAGACCGTAGCCCGCGGTGAGGCTCGTTCCGACAAAGAGGATGGTTTTCCGCGCATCTTTCGCGGATGCGGCGCTCGCCGCCGAGCTCGAGTCTCCGCCGTGGCCCGTATCCCGCATTCCCTGAGTGCTCTCCTGCCGCGAGCCATCGCGGCCGCAGGCCGCTGCACCCACCGCAAGCGCCACCCACCCCACCATCAGTCTCGCCGACATGCTCGTTGCCCGTGATTTGACGAAATCGTTCCCCAGCGGCGATCGGACGATCACCGTTCTGCGCGACGTCTCCTTCTCGATTGCCGACGGCGACTTCGTCGCCATCGTCGGACCATCCGGCAGCGGCAAGACCACGCTGCTCGGCCTGCTCGCCGGACTCGATACCCCAAGCGCAGGATCCGTGCTTATCGATGCCGTCGACCTCGCGGCACTCAGTGAGGATTCGCGCGCGCGGCTGCGCGGCGAGAAAGTTGGGTTCGTCTTCCAGAGCTTTCAACTGATTCCGACGCTCACCGCACTCGAGAATGTGCGCGTGCCACTCGATCTCCGTGGCGATGCGAGCGCGGAGTCGCGCGCGACCGAGCTGCTGGGCCGCGTGGGGCTCGCGGATCGCACGCATCACTATCCCGTGCGACTTTCCGGCGGCGAGCAGCAGCGCGTCGCGATCGCGCGCGCTTTCGTGAACTCGCCGCGCGTGCTCTTCGCCGACGAGCCCACGGGGAATCTCGATCACGAGACGGGTGTGCGCATCGTCGAGCTGCTCGAGCAGCTCAACCGCGATGCGAAGACGACGGTCGTGATCGTCACCCACGATCTCGAGCTGGCCGCGCGCGCGCGGCGCATGATTCGTCTCAGCGACGGCGCCGTCGTCGAGGATCGCGTGCGCGCAGCATGACGCTCCGCTTCGGCGCGCTTGCCGCACTCGCGTGGCGCGACACGCGCACGACGCGTCGCCGCCTCCTGCTCTCGATGTCGTCGATCGCGATCGGCGTCGCCGCGCTGGTGGCGGTCGACTCCTACTCCGCCGACGTCGTGCGCTCGATCCACTCGCAGGCGCGATCGCTGCTTGGCGCGGACCTCTCTGTGAGCGCGCACCGACCGCTCCCCGCGCCCGTGCTCGCGATGCTCGACACGCTGCGCGCGAAAGGAGCGGCCGAGACGCGGGTGACGACGTTCGCCACCATGGCACTCGGCGGCACGATCGCGGGGGGCGGCAAGGGGACGAAGCTCGTGCAGGTGCGCGCGATGGGCGCGGGGGCTCCTTACTATGGCGAGATCGAGACGTCACCCAAGGACAAGTGGAGGGAGCTGCAAGGCGCGCGGAATGCGATCGTCGACTCGTCGCTGCTGATCGCGCTCGACGCGAATATCGGCGACACGATCTCGCTCGGCTACGCGCGCTTCACGATTCTGGCGACGCTGCGGAACGTACCGGGCGACGTGGGGATCGCGGCGGCGCTCGGCCCGCGGGTCTACATCCCCGAGCGCTACGTCGCGGCAACCCAACTGTTGGGTTTTGGTAGCAGAGCCGATTACGCATCGCTCGTGCGACTCCCTGCGACACTCGATGCCGACGCGCTCACCAAGGCGCACCGGGAGCTATTCGACTCGCTGCAGGTGCGCTCGCAGTCCGTCGCGGACACCGAGCGCTCGCTCACGCGCTCGATCGAGCAGCTGGGACGCTTCCTCGGCCTCGTCGGTCTCATCGCGCTCCTCCTCGGCGGCACCGGCGTCGCAAGCGCGATGCGCGCCTACATGGCGGAGAAGATCGACACCATCGCCGTGCTCCGCTGCCTCGGCGCGAGCGGTGGGCAAGTGGTGTGGATCTTCGTCATCGAGGCCGCGGGGCTCGGGCTCGCCGGCGCGATGCTCGGCGTCGTGCTCGGTGTCGGCGCGCAGCTCGTGCTGCCGCACGTGCTCGGATCGTTTATTCCCGTCGACGTCGAGCCACGCTTCGAGTGGATTCCCGCGCTGTCTGGTCTCGCGCTCGGCACCTGGGTCAGCATCCTCTTCGCGCTCGGGCCGGTGCTCGGCGTGCGGAAGGTCGCGCCGCTCCAGGTGCTCCGGCGCGATGACGACAGCGCAACCACCGGCGTCTCGCGCTCCATGTGGCGCGATCCCGCACGGCTTGCCGCCGTCGCGGTGCTCGTCGCGAGCATCGTGGCGGTGTGCATCACGCGCGCGGACAGCGCGGTCGTCGGGCTGTGGATGGCTGGCGGCATCTCCGTGGCGATCGGCGCGACGTGGCTCGCCGCGATGGCGTGTGCGCGCGCGGCACGACGACTGGCGCGACTGCCGTGGCGATTCGTGGTGCGACACGGCATCGCGAACATCGACCGCCCCGGCAATCAGACGCGTGCCGTGGTGCTCGCACTCGGCTTCGGCGCATTTCTGCTCGGGACCCTCGCGACCGTGCAGAGCAACGTGCTCCAACAGATCGCGTCGACGGCGGATGCATCGGCGGCCAACATCGCCTTCTTCGACGTGCAGACCGATCAGGCGAACCCGCTCGACTCGATGCTTCGCGCGCGCGCGCTTCCGGTTCTCGCGCGCGTCCCGATCGTGCCGATGCGCATCGCGGGGTATACGAGCCGTAAGCCGAAGGTGCCCGAGCGTCAACCGGAGACGGACACGACGCGGGGCCGCGGCTCCGAACGGGCGCGCCCGTCGTGGGCGGTACGGCGCGAGTATCGATCGAGCTACCGCGACTCCGTCGCGTCGAGTGAGAAGATCATCGCCGGCAAATGGTGGACGACAGCCGGCCCCGACTCCGACGGCCTCTTCGAGATCTCGCTCGAGCAGAGTCTGGCCGACGAGCTGGGGGTGCTCGTAGGGGACACCATCACGTGGGATGTGCAGGGCGTGCGCATCCGTTCGCGGATCACGAGTCTGCGTGAAGTACAGTGGGCCCGTTTCGAGCCGAACTTCTTCGTCGTTTTCCAACCGGCGGCGCTGCGCGACGCACCGCAGTCATTCGCTTTCCTCACCCGCGTGAACGACGATGGCGCCCGGGCGCGACTGCAGCGCGACGCCGTCGAGCGCTTCCCGAACGTGTCGACGATCGATCTCTCCCTCATCGAAAGTGCGGTCGCCAAAATCCTCGCCCGGGTCTCGCTCGCCGTCCGCTTCATGGCGCTCTTCAGCGTGGTCACAGGTGTGCTCGTGCTCGTGAGCGCCATCGCCGCCTCGCGGCGGCAGCGCGTGCGCGAGAGCGTGCTGCTCAAGACGCTCGGTGCGACTCGCGCGCAGATCATCCGCATGCTCTTCACCGAGTACGCGCTCCTCGGCGCAATCGGCAGCCTGGCAGGGATACTGCTCGCGACGGTCGGCGGCTGGGCGGCAGTGCACTTCATCTTCAAGGCGCCATTCTCGATCGCCCCGTTGTCGCTCGCGTTCGTGGCGGCGACGACGATGCTGCTGACCGTCGTCACCGGCCTGTTCGCGGCTCGCGATGTATTCGCCGAGACGCCGATGGCGGCGCTGCGCGAGGTGTAGAGAGCAAGCATGCAGCATCACGGGCATTTCGCGTCCCTCGCTCCGACGATCCTCAGCATGCTGGGACGGCTGTGGGTGTACGTCACACTCGGTGCGACGAGCATCATTACGGAGGAAGCGGCCCCCGTGCTCGCGGGCTTCGCCGCGCACCAGAGACATCTCGGAGTCGTGCAGGCTGCAGCCGCGTGCGCGATTGGAAGCTGGGCCGCCGACATCGCGCTCTACGCACTGGGCCGGTGGCGCGCGGTGAAGCTCGCCACGAGATGGCCGAACCTCATGCGGCCGATGAACAAGCTGCTGGGCTCCGTGCGTCGACATCCGTGGCGCGCGTCGCTCGCCGTGCGCTACGCATACGGCGCGCGGATTCCGCTGCCGATCGCGTGCGGCGCGGCGGAGATTCCGCTGGGGCAGTATCTCGTTGGCAGCGCGATCAGCTGCTGGAGCTGGGGGGCGCTCTTCACGGCGATCGGCTGGGTGTTCGGGTCGACCGCGGTGCTGCTGCTCGGCCGCATCCGCAAGCACGAGGATGTGCTGGCGATCTCGCTCGTCGTGGCAGTCGTGCTGATCGTCGGCATCATCGCGCTGCGAAATCGAGAGAAAGTGCCGGTCGAGATCGAAGGCGGCTTTCGGGCATTTTCTCGCGGCGACGCGCATCGCACCGATATCTAGTCGCAACTGCAGTCGTGCGACGCATGGCGCCGGTGTACAGCGCGAGTGCACGGTCGTACAATTGACTTCCGGCCCTCAAAAAACCTCCCTCGCGACGAGTTCGAATGCGCTCTTTACCCAGACTCGGCTCGTTTCTGCTCGGCATCATCGCCTTCGGTTGCGCGAAGCCAAAGTCCGTCTCCACCGACTCCGTCGCTACGGCGTCGCGTAGGAGCGCGCTCCCCGCGTCGTGGCCGTACACCGACACGAGCCGGGCCGTGACGGCTGCACACGGGATGGTCGCCACCGATGCGCCGCTTGCGACGCACGTCGGTGCCGCGGTGTTGCGCGATGGCGGCAATGCGATCGACGCAGCGGTTGCCACGGCGTTCGCACTTGCGGTGGTCTACCCTGGGGCCGGCAACATCGGCGGGGGCGGCTTTCTCGTGGTGCACATGAGCGACGGACGCGAGGAGTCACTCGACTTCCGCGAGACCGCTCCGCGCGCAGCGTCGCGCGACATGTACCTCGGCGCCAACGGACACGCGGACGCTCGCTCGATCACCGGCTCGTTGTCGGCGGGGGTTCCGGGATCAGTGATGGGGATGTGGGAGGCGCACGAGCGCTACGGCTCGCTGCCGTGGGCGCGGCTGCTCGCGCCGGCGATCGAGCTGGCCGAGAAGGGTTTCGTCGTGGACTCGGACTTTTCGGGTTCGATCCATGGAGACAGCGCGCGGCTGACGCGCTTCCCTGCTTCGAAGGCGCTCTTTTTTCCAGGTGGACACGCGCCCGTGCCGGGCGATACGTGGAAGAATCCGGAGCTGGCGACGGTGCTACGCCGGATCTCTTCGGACGGACCCAAGGGATTCTACGCGGGGCGCACCGCGGCGCTCATCGACGCGGAGATGCACCGCAGCGGCGGGAAGATTTCGCTTGCGGACCTGAGCGGGTATCGCGCAAAGTGGCGCGCGCCGATCGGCTTCACCTATCGCGGACATCGCATCATCTCGATGCCGCCGCCCTCGTCGGGCGGCATTACGATCGCGATCGCTGCGCACGAGCTCTCGCGCTACGATCTGCGCGCGCTCGGGTGGCATTCGCCGGACGAGCTGCATCTTCTCACCGAAGCGATGCGGCGCGGCTTCGCCGTGCGGAACAACGTGCTTGGCGATCCGGACTTCATCTCCATTCCGATCGCGCGCCTGCTCTCGCAACAGTATGCAGACTCACTAGCCGCGACGATCGAGAAGGATCGTGCGACGCCGTCGTCGAGCATCGGCGCGCCGCCGAGCGCGTCGGTCGAACGAAAGCAGACAACACATTTCTCCGTGGTCGATGGCAAGGGCGGCGCGGTGGCGCTCACGACGACGCTCAACGGCGACAACGGCTCTGCGGTCGTCGTGTCGGGTGCGGGCTTTCTGCTGAACGACGAGATGGACGACTTCGCGACCGAGCCGGGGCGGCCGAACATGTTCGGACTCGTGCAAGGCGAGGCGAATGCGATCGCGCCGGGGAAGCGCATGCTCTCGTCGATGTCGCCGACGATCGTCATGGGGCAAGACAACACGCCGCTGCTCGTGACGGGCGCGCAGGGCGGCCCGACGATCATCAGCACGACTTTCGAGATCATGTCGGAGATCGTCGACTACGACATGGGCATCGGCGCGGCAGTGAGCGCGCCGCGCACGCATCACCAGCATCTCCCCGACACCCTCTATTACGAGCGAGGCGGCATCCTGGACAGCACGCTCGCCGCGCTACATGCGATGGGCTACGCGACGAGTGCAGTGGGCATCCACGGCGACCTCGGTTTCGCGGCCTCGATCCTTCGCCACGGAGGCATCGTGCAGGGCATGTCCGACCCACGCGTACATGGATTGGCGGAAGGGTACTGAGCGAGTCGCTCTATCCGTTTGTTGTCCGATTCAACAATTGTTTCTGCCCGGCTCTCGTGGCGGATCACTTCCGTCGCGCATGACCTACATCAATCCCTTCCGCTTCTCGTCGAGCGCTCCGTCAGCCGCGCGAGCTCGCGGTTTCCAGCTCGACGGTCGCCTTGCGCTCCAGCTTGCCCCAGCCGACGACGCGTCCGCGGAGTGCCGCGATCACCGAGCGCACGACGACCCAGTACATCACCTGTCGGTAGGCGAAGCGCTGGAGGAAAATCAGCCACGTGAGCCATTTGTCCTCGTCGGGCTCGAGCGTGAATGCGAGGATCGATGCGAGCCAATCGACGATCAGGAACACCGCGTAGTACGTGAGCACCTGCTCCACGGAGGTCATCGCGTACGTCGCGCCGTGCGCCTCGCGCAGCGCCCACGCGGACCACAGGCTCAGCACGAACATCAGATCCGCGATCGGCGAAAGGAACGGATAGATGATCTGGAAGAGCAGCACGTTCGGCAGCGCGACGAAGCCGAGCAGTCCGTAGCGCGTGCGGAAGAACGTGCGACGATGCTTCCACAGACATTGCAGCGTGCCGAAGGACCAGCGGAAGCGCTGCTTCGCGAGGCCGCCGAGCGTATCGGGGGCCTCGGTGTAGCCGATTGCTTCGTCGGCGTAGGCGATCGAGAATCCGCGGCGACGTATGGACAGCGTGAGGTCCTGATCTTCGGCCAGTGTGTCCTCGCTGAAGCCGCCGGCCTTCTGTACCAGCGCCTTCCGCCACGCACCGACGGCGCCCGGCACAACCGTGATGCAGTTGAGCAACGAGAAGGCGCGCCGGTCGAGATTCTGGCTTGTGACGTACTCGATCGCCTGCCAGCGCGTCACGAGGTTGATGCGATTGCCGACCTTCGCGTTGCCCGCGACCGCCCCCACCTTCGGGTCGTGCAGCGGCTCCACGAGCTCGGCCACCGCATCAGGCGCGAACAGTGTGTCCGCGTCGAGGCAGATCACGATCTCGCCGCTCGCGTATTCGAGTCCGTAGTTGAGCGCGCTCGCCTTGCCGCCATTCGGCTTGCGGTAGACACGAACCTTCGGATGATCGCCGTACGCAGCGCGCGCGATCTCGTACGTCTCGTCTGGCGACCCGTCATCGACGACGACGACCTCGAGCTCGCCCGGATACTCCTGCGCGACCAGCGTCTCGATCGTGCGCAGGATGACCTTCGCTTCCTTGTAGGCCGGCACGATCACGCTCACCGATGGTGCGAAGGTGATCGGCGCGTCGCGGTTCTGGTGATTCTTGACGTGCTGGATGATGGCGAGCACGGTCATGAACGCGAGGCGCGCGAAGCCGAGGAAGATCGCGAGGAAGAAGATCCAGTAGAGCAGCCACTGTACGACGCTCAGCGTCCCCCAGCCGATCAGCTCACCCGCGCGCGCGAGCTTGTTGCGAGGGGGGAGCCCCGGCATGGCCTGATCGCGCGTGAGACCGATCAGCTGCGACAACGGAACCACCGAATCGCCGAGCGCGCGCAGCGTGTCGATGAGCGGGCCGATCGCCGCCACGGTCTGACTCCGATCGCCGCCGCCATCGTGTAGCAGCACGACGTTTCCTCTCGTGCGCTGCGCGAGCACCGTATCGATGATCGTGCGAACCCCGGGCGACTGCCAATCCTCCGCATCGATGTGCAGGCCGACGATGATGTAGCCGCGCTCCTTGGCGATCTGCACCGGCACCAGCTCATCGAGCGTCGTCGGCTCGGCATCGCCGAAGTATGGCGGCCGAAAGAAGGCCGTGCGCCGTCCGAGCACCGCCTCGAAGAGTCGCTCCGTGGCGTCGAGCTCGAGCTTCGTCTGCTTATCGCTCGTGAAGGCGAGATTCGGATGCGAGAAGGTGTGATTGCCGATCAGGTGCCCTTCGGCGAGAATCCGGCGCAGCAGCAGCAGATGCCGCTCCGCATTTTCCCCGATGAGAAAGAAGGTGGCCGACACGCCGCGCGACTTGAGCGTGTCGAGAATCATCGGCGTCCACTTGCCGTCGGGTCCATCGTCGAAGGTGAGCGCAATGAGACGCGGATCGCTGCTCCCGTACCGGTTCACGATGTACGGCGTCCCGACCTTGTGGATCACCTCGTCGACGACGAGATGTGTCTTCGGGTCGATGCGAACGGTGCGACTCCCGGAATCCGGACTCGCGAAGAGATCGAGGATCTCGCCACTCCCTTCCATCTCGGCGTCGTAGCCCGGCGGTATCACACTCAGGAGCGATGCCGATGAGTCGATGCCACTCTTGCCCAGCACCCGCCAGATCGCGGCGTCCTCGGATCCCAGGCGCCAAATGCCAATTCCCGCCGTGCCCAGTGCCTGGGCTGCGATCGCCTGATTGTAGGCGGTGACCGCGTCGAGATACCAGGCGAGATGCTCCGTGGAGTCCCGATCGGTCCATGTCGCGTATGGATTGAGCGTCGTCGAATCGAAGTGCAGCGCTTTCTTGTCCGCCTTGCGCACGGCGGACATGATCTCCTGGAACGTCAGCTGCTGGCCATTCGTCGCGCTGTCGCCGTCGTTCCAGTCGTAGCCGTACGCGCCGACGATCGGAATCGCCTTCTGCGGCGGAACGAATCGCAGCATGTGCTTCATCTTCTGGACGAACCATTGCTGGCTCGCGATCGGGCCCGGATCACCCGCTTTCCCGAAATGCTCGTCATAGAGCATGAGGAAGAGGTATTCGTTCACCTGACCGAAGCGTGCGATTTGATGATCGCTGTCGTTGACCGACGCCGCCTGTGTCACGATCTTTCCCAGCGGCGCGAGGCGCTTGCGTAGCTCGATGACGAATTGAGCGATCGATTCCGTGAGCTCCTGCGGCTCTTCCTCGAAATCGATCGTGACGCCGCCCATGCCATAGAAGGAGGCGCTGTCGGTCAACTGGTCGAGTGCGAGCGCGCGCGACACCGGATCCGAAAGTAGATGGCGCAGGCCTTTGGAATCCCAGCGCTTGGTGGCCGAGTCGAAGTTGCTGACCATGATGAAGACCTGCGGGCGCAACTTCGGGTCGGGGACCGCGCTCGCGATCGTGACACCGACACGGCGGTCGATGCGCATGCGCAAACCTCGGCCGTCGGGCCCGAGCCAGGCGCATTCGCAGACGACCCAGTCGAGATCATCGGCGTGGTGCAGTAGCGCGTCGAGCGAATTGTCGTCCCACGAGACGTAGAAGCCGGCGACGATCGGTGCGCCCGGTGGGCGCACGCGGCCCGGCACCGTTCGACCCCGCACGGGCAGCACGTTCGCGCGCACACCTGGAACGCGATTTTTCCGCAGCGTGAAGTAGAGCTGCAGCTTCTTGGACAGTCGTTCGCGCTCGATCTTGCTCGTCGCGAGTCCGGGCGAGCGCGCGAAGGGCTCGCCCGTTAGAGGGATCTCAGGAAGGAGCGGCGGGATGACCACCATAGTGATGGTGATCGCCGCGACGACCGTCGTGATGATGCCAACGACGAGCGCGACGCGGCGCAGACGGCGCCAGCGGCGGCCGGTCTCGTCGAGAAAAATCGGCGCGCGGCGGGGAGAGCGGCTACTGAGATCCACTTGGGTCAATTTAGCGGGGACGTGCGCGAGGAAGACATGAGACTCTTCGAAGAGAAGATGTGCCGTCGAAGAATGAGTCGTTTTTAACTGCTTCGGACGTTAATGAAGCGACCGGATTCCCGATAATCATTGGGGAGAGCGAGACAGAGCGACCGAACAAGCTCTCTCACACCAAAGATTACTCGGAGGATCGACCAATGCGTCAGAATTCACATCAGTCGCGAATCAACACGACGAACGCTTCGCAGTTCAGCATCCGCACGCTGAATCGCGTCGTCGTTGGATTGGTCGCGATCGGTGGACTTGCCGCATGCTCCGCAGATCAGAGTCTGACGGTTGCTCCGAGTCAGAAGTCGTCGCTGCCGTCGAAGGTGGAGGGTCCGGCGGTGGTATACGTCTCCGATTCGAGCGGCGTCAATCAGCTTTGGAAGGAAGAAGGCGGCGTCACGTCGCGCATCACGTTCTCGGATGCGAACGACAAGGACCCACATAGTGCAGCAGGACACCTCGTCTTCGCCTCCTCTCGCGACGGTGATGAAGAAATCTATATGGGGAAGAACGACCTGTCCGGCCTCAAGCGCCTCACCACGAGCAGCGGCGAGGATGAGCAGCCGAATCTGAGCCGCGACGCCAGCCGCATCGTGTTCGTGAGCAATCGCTCGGGTACGCCGCGCCTCTGGACGATGGACTCGACGGGACAGAACCAGGAAGCACTCGCGACGGGCTCGGAAAGCTACGTGCCGGAGTCGGCGCCCGCGTGGAGCCCGGATGGAACGCAGATCGTCTATACGTCGACGCGCTCGGGGTTGTCGCAGCTGTTCGTGATCGCGGCGGCTGGCGGCACCCGCGTGCAGCTGACCAACGAGATGAGCGGCGCGTTCAATCCGGTGTGGAGCGCGGATGGCTCGCAGATCTACTTTGTCTCCGTGGTGGGCAATCCAGAGCTCCGCGCCGTGACGGTAGCGACGGGTGAGAAGTCAGACTGGGTATACGACGGAGCCGGTATCGGCCAGGCCGCGTGCGCGATGAGCGGTTGCGTGGCGGTCGAGGGTGCGTATGGCAACAACGGGGATATCGTTACGATCGGACAGGACCAGTCGACGACCGCGCTCGTGGCCACAGCGGCGAACGAAACCAGTCCGACGGTCCTCGTTCCGTAGTCGATAGTGATTTCCGCCTCTCTTTCCAGAAGCGCCATCGTGACAGCTCCCGAAATGCTTCTGCCGGACCGACGCACTGTGCGCGTACTCCTCGTCGATGACGAGGAAGCAATTCGGCTGTCGCTGGGCACTTTCCTCACCCGCTCCGGTTACGAGGTCGAGACCGCGTCCTCGGCGACGCAGGCGCTCGAGATGCTCGACGCGGGACGATTCTCGCTGATGCTGAGCGACATTCGCATGCCGGGGATGACCGGCGTCGAGCTGGTGCCGAAGGCGCTGGCATCGAACCCCGACCTCGCCATCGTGATGTTGACCGCCGTCAACGATGCACCGACGGCCACCGAGGCGCTCTCGCGCGGCGCGATGGGCTACCTCACCAAGCCGGTCGAGCTCCCCGATCTGCACGAGTCGATACTCAAGGCCCTGCACCGCCGCGAGATGCTGCTGCAGCAGCGCGAGATCGACCACGTGATCCGGGAAGAAGTCACGATGCGCACGGCAGAGCTCGAGCGCGAGAAGTCCGCGTTGCGCGATCTCACGATTCAGGTGGCCGAGTCGCTCGTGATTGCGATGGAAGCGAAGAACCCGTACATGCGCGGCCGCTCGATGCGCATCGGCGAGATGGCGGCCGCGGTCGCCGACCAGATGGCGCTCGACGTCGACACGGTGGAAGCCGTGCGCCTCGCGGGACGACTCATGGATGTCGGCAAGATCGGGATTCGCGAAGAGATCCTGAACAAGCCCGGCTCGCTGACGCCCGATGAGTACGCGCACGTCAAGCAGCACGTCGAGATGGGGATCTCGATTCTCGCCCCGATGAGGCACCTCGGCGCCGTGCTCGACTTCATCCGCGACCATCACGAGCATTTCGACGGCTCAGGCTATCCGCGCCAGCTCTGTGAGAAGCAGATTTCGGTGGGCGGCCGCATTCTCGCCGCTGTCGACGCGTTCGACGCGCTCACGACCGGACGCGCGTATCAAGAGCCGATGCAGCCCCACTCCACGCTCGAATATCTCTCCGAGCGCGTTGACTCACTGATCGATCCCGACGTCTTCCTGGGCCTGAGTAGTGTGGTGCGGCGCCGGCGCTCGCTCACGTTCATCACGGCGATGCCGACCTGAGCGCGGCCGAACGACGAGACGACGCGCTCGACTGGTGTCGCGGGCGCAACTGGATCTGGCGAGCGATGTTGCTCGCCTATCTTGTGTATATCGCGATCCGTTCGCTGAACGACTATGAGTACTGGACGATCTTCGGCGGCCTCACCCTCGTCGTGCACGAGGCCGGCCACATGATCTTCAGTCCCTTCGGTGAATTCCTCGAGGTCGCGGGCGGAAGCATCACGCAGGTCGCGGTGCCGCTCGTCGTCGCCTACGCCTTCCTCCGTCAGCGCGAGTACTTCGGCATCTCGGTCGCATTCGCGTGGCTTTCGATGAGTCTCACCAATCTCGCCACGTACATCGGCGATGCGCGCGACCAGATCCTCCCGCTCGTGAGCATGGGCAACGGCGATCCGATCCACGACTGGCACTACCTGCTCGCGAGCCACGCGATGCTGGGCGATGACAAATCGCTCGCACGCTTCACAGACTTTCTCTCGGTGCTCTCGCTAGTGCTCGCGGTCGTATTTGGCGCGTGGCTCTTCAACGCGATGCGCCTGTCCGCCGGCGCAACTCAGCCGGCGGGCGAGGACTTTCTTCGCGGCTAGCGAATCAGCTGCGAATCGCTGCTACTTGTACGACGTGCGCTGCGCACTCAGCGGTTTGCCGTCGGCCGTCGAGTGGTTGGCCCACCACGCAGGCGTGCCAATCTCATTCGGATTCTTCTGCGCAGCGAGCATCGCCGGAGTCACGTCGGCGCCGGGACCGGAGACTTCACCGGCCGAGGTCGTCGTTGCCGCCTGCGCCGGCTTGCTGGCGGTCGAGTCCTTCGTCTTGCTCTGAGCCATCGCGGCGCACGGAACGATCATCATAGCGCCAACTGCCATCCATGTGAGCTTCATACGGCCCTCCTCTCATCCAATCTCTCGGATTCGACTAGTGGTCGCCGACATCGGCGACGTTATCCGAGGGATGCATAAGCCACACCGAAGGCGGCGCGTGTCGAGGCAAGTTTTCTTGATGTTTTTCAGCGCCCGTTTGCGCGTTACAGCAGAGTCCCCCGTAGAATCATGAGCGCGACGCTGAAATAGATGATGAGCCCCGTTACGTCCACCAATGTGGCGACGAACGGCGCAGAGGCGCTCGCGGGATCGAAGTTGAGTCGCCTCAGGACGAACGGGAGCATCGAGCCGGCGAGGGAGCCGAACATCACGACTCCGATCAGGGAGAATGCGACCGTCAACGCGACGAGCGTGTGATGCGCGCCATAGTCGGCCAGCCCAGCGACTTGCCAGATCATGATTCGAGCGAAGCCCAACACACCGAGGATCGAGCCAAGGATCAATCCCGAGGGAAGCTCACGCGCCGCAACGCGCCACCAGTCTCGGAGCGTCACCTCGCGCAGCGCCATCGCGCGAATGATCAGAGACGTCGCCTGCGAGCCCGAGTTACCACCGGAGCTGATGATCAGCGGCATGAACAGCGCGAGCACGACCGCTTTGCTGATTTCATCCGCGAAGTGCGTCATCGCCGTCGCAGTCAGCATCTCGCCCAGGAAGAGTGCGCTCAGCCACCCCGCACGCTTTTTTATCATCGCGAAGATGCTGATCTCCATGTACGGCTCGTCCAGCGCCTCCATACCTCCGAACTTCTGCACGTCCTCCGTCTGCTCGCGCACGATGGCATCGATCACGTCGTCGACCGTCACGATGCCGAGGAGCTTCCCGTCATCGTCGACCACGGGGACCGCCAGCAGATTGTACTTCGAGAGCAGACGCGCAACGTCCTCGCGATCGGTCGTCGGCTTCACGGTGAGCGGGACGCGCCGCGGGCCGATCTCCACTATCTTCGCGTTCCGGTCCGCCATCATCAGCTGACGCAGCGAGACGACGTGGATCATCTTCTGCTGG
>JBDTJH010000100.1:0-11109 GCA_039935955.1 Gemmatimonadaceae bacterium | reverse complement strand
GTTCGAGCGATAGGTGAGCGTCGGGTCGATGACGAGCCGTGTGTCGCCGAGCGTGATACGCGGCGCCCAGGGCACCGCGAGGCCGTCCACGCGGTCGTAGAGAGGCGTGCGGAAGCCGTACAGCCCTGGGAGGGCAAACGTCGCGATCGTGTCCTCGGGCGGCGGTGGCGGACGATATACGAGCTCCAGTGCGCTCGCGGTGCGCACCGTATCGAAGTGCACGTCGCGGAACGACAGCTTCTCGCCGCCCACCGCGGCCTGCTGCGAGTCGTAGACGCCCCCGCCGATCGCGACCGCGCGACCATCGATCTTCGCGCCGGGCTGGAGGAACAGATCGCCGTTGATGACGACGACGTCGCCATGCACCGTGCTGGCGACGGTCGCATCGGAGTTGAGCACGACGACCGTCGTATCGAAGACGGAATCGCGGAAGAGTCGCGTGTTGTACTGCTCGTGGCGCACGATGTAGCGATGCGCGAGCGTCTGCTCGACCACCTGTTCGGCGACCGTTGGGCCCGGAGCGCGGATGCGGAGCGAGTCCTGCGCGGCGACTGCACTCGCGAATGACGCCGATGCCGCCAACGAGACGATCGTGACTGCGAAAGCCCTCACGCGGCCGCCGTCGCTGGTACGGCCGACGCCATGGCGAGGAAATTCTGCAGGATGCGCTTTCCCTGCTGGGTGAGCACAGACTCCGGATGAAACTGCACGCCCCACACCGGATGCTCCACGTGGCGAACGGCCTGAATCTCGTCGGGCGCATCGCCCGTGACCGCGAGAATCTCGAGAGACGACGGAAGCGACCTGCGCTCGACGATGAGCGAGTGGTAGCGCATCACCTCGAGCGGATTCGGAACTCTCGCGAAGAGTCCGGTGCCGTCGTGCGTGATGCGCGACGTCTTGCCGTGCATCACGCGGTCCGCGCGAATCACCTTGCCGCCGTAGGCCTCGCCGATCGCCTGGTGCCCCAGACAGACTCCGAGAATCGGGATCTCGCTGCCCCACCGCTTCACCACGGGGACCGTGATCCCGGCCTCGGCCGGCGTGCACGGGCCGGGCGAGAGCACGATTGCCGACGGCCGCATCTCCCCGATGGCCTCGACCGAGATAGCATCGTTGCGACGCACCACGGGGTCTTCGCCCAGCTCACCGAGATACTGAACCAGGTTGTACGTGAAGGAGTCGTAGTTGTCGATGACGAGAAGCATTGGCGAGGCGAAGGAGAGAGCTGGCAGGTTAACACGAACCGGCGGACGTCGACCCGGGAACGAGCGGCGTCAGCCTCGCGGATGATACTGCTTGTGGACCGAACGGAGAAATTCGCGATCGACGTGCGTGTAGATCTGCGTGGTCGCAATACTGGCATGTCCTAGCATTTCCTGGACCGCCCTGAGATCGGCCCCGCCTTCGAGGAGATGCGTGGCGAACGAATGGCGGAGGGTGTGCGGCGTGACGTGCTTTTCGATCTTCGCGATCGTGACGTATTTGCGCAGAATCTTCCACGCGCCCATGCGCGATAACGGCGTGCCGCGGGCATTCAGGAACAGCGCCCCCTTCCCTGCGCCGCGCTCGAGCTTCGGCCTGAGCTCCCGCTGGTACACGGCCACCGCCGCGATGGCGCGACGGCCGATCGGCACGAGTCGCTCCTTGCTTCCCTTGCCGAAGACGCGCACGAGCCCCTCGTCGAGCAGCGCGTCTTTTACGCCGAGCGTGATCCACTCGGAGACCCGGAGGCCCGCGCCGTACGCGAGCTCGAGCAGCGCGCGGTCGCGAAAGGCGAGTGGCTCGTCGAGCGACGGCGCCGCGAGGAGCTTCTCGACGTCGGCGACGGTGAGCACATCGGGCAGTGTGAGCCAGCGCTTCGGCGTCTCGAGGCGCTCGGTCGGATCCTTCGCGACCTCGCCCTCGCCGATGAGAAAGCGATAATAAGTGCGCATCGCCGACACGTTCCGGCGGATGGACGACGGCGCGAGGCCGACATCCTTCAGATGGTAGATGTACGAGCGGAGCATCGACGGTGTGACGGCGGTCGGCGCCGCGGCACCCTGCACACGCGCGTACGTCGCGAAGCGCGAGAGGTCGCGGTGGTACGCCTCGCTCGTCGTTCCCGCCGCGCCCTGTTCTACCGAGAGAAAATCGTCGAACCGTTCGAGGAGGAAGTCGCGAGCGATCTCGTCGACGACGGTCACGACGCGACGGGCACGACGGTCGCCACCGCGATGCAGGCGATCCCCTCGCCTCGGCCGATCCATCCCATCCCCTCGTTGGTCTTCCCCTTCACGCTCACGGCGGTGCGATCGAGATGCATCGCGGCGGAGAGCGCATCGCGCATCGCCTCGCGATACGGAGAGATGCGAGGGGCCTCGGCGATCACCGTGACGTCGACGTTGTTCGCGCGCCAGCCGCGATCGCGAAGGTGCGCCATCGCGAGGGTGAGCATTTCGAGCGAATCACGATTTTGGTTCGCGGGATCGTTGTCGGGAAACATCGAGCCGATGTCGCCCTCGCCGGCAGCGCCGAGCAGCGCATCGGTCACGGCATGCGCGATCGCATCGGCGTCGGAGTGTCCGACGAGCGCCTGATCGTGCGGGATACTGATGCCGCCGAGACGTACCGCGTTCCCCGGTCCGAAGCGATGCGAGTCGTAGCCCACGCCCATGCGCAGCGCGACCTTCGTCGAGCGCTTGCGTGGCTTGCCGCGCCGCTCGGCCCCTTCTTCGGGATCCGTTTTTTTAGGCATCGGCTGGACTGCGAGGTGCGATCACGCGGCGGCGTGCGCCGGCAGGATGATCGAATAGTCCTGGCGCCGTCGTGCGGGAGAGAAGCCCGCGTCCGAGATCAGCCGTTCCATCTCGGCAATCGTCATGCGGTGCGTGGTGTTCGCGGCCGACACGACGTTCTCCTCGATCATCAGCGAGCCGAAGTCGTTGCAGCCGAAGCGGAGCGCGACCTGCCCGATCTTCCCGCCCATCGTCACCCAGCTGGCCTGCAGATTCGGCACGTTGTCCAGCACGATGCGCGCGAGCGCGGTGGTGCGCAGATAGTCGACGGCGCCCGTCCTCGGCATGTGCGACATCGTCGGCGTGTTCTCGGGTTGCAGCGGCCAGCAGATGAACGCCGTGAAGCCGTGCGTGCGCGCCTGCAGCTCCCGCACCCGCTCGAGATGCTCGATGCGCTCGGCCAGCGTCTCGCCGATGCCGTACATCATCGTGACGGACGTCTTCATCCCTTCCTGGTGCGCGATCTCCATGATCTCGAGCCAGCGGTCTGCGCCCGCTTTTTTCTTCGCTACGAGATCGCGCACGCGCTGCACGAGGATCTCACCGCCGCCGCCGGGCACGGAATCGAGCCCCGCCTTCATCAGCTCGCGGATCACGTCGCGCGCCTCCATGCGGAAGACTTTCGCGAAGAAGTCGATCTCGCTCGGGCTGAAGCCGTGGATGTGAATCGTGTGATACTTCTTGATGTACTTGAGCAGCTCCAGATACCACTCGAACGGGATGTACGGATTGTGACCGCCCTGCATCAGGATCTGCACCGCGCCGAGCTGCTTCGCCTCTTCGATCTTCGCTCCGATCTGCTCGTAGGACAGCGTCCATCCCTCGTTGTGCTTTGGGCGACGATAGAAGGCGCAGAAGCCGCAGTCCGCCACACAGACGTTCGTGTAATTGATGTTGCGGTCGACGATGTACGTCACCGTCTGATGTGGGTGGAGTTGCTGCCGCACGCGATCAGCCTCGGCGCCGAGCTCGAGGAGCGGAGCGTTCGTATAGAAATCGAGAAGGTCTCTCATGTCAGGCTGCGGGAAGAAACGAGAGCGGAGCGGCGGGAGCGATCCCCGCGCTGGCGAGCCGGCGGAAGAATTCCGACAGCCCCGCGAGATGGTCGTACGAAAGGCGGTAGTCGAGTCCCGACAGATATTCGAGACAGATGCGGCGCGCGACGCCGGTGACGCTCGATGCCTGCTCGGCAAGCACGTCGAGGTGAGCGAGCCCCCAGTCGCGCGATTCGAGCAGCCGCGCGTGCACCTGCAGCGCATCCGAAACGACGGTGGTCCGCTGCGCCACCCACACCGCGAACACGAACGGCAGCCCGGTCCACTGCTTCCAGCACTCGCCGAGGTCGTAGACGTAGGGATAGTCCGACGCGCCGGGATGCTCGGCGCCGCGCGCGCGCAGTCTGTTCGCGAGCAGCAGCGCCGCGTCGCCGATGACGAGTCGCGCGTCGTGCGGCTCGTCGGGGAAGCGCGCGAGGTCGGTGAGCTCGGCATCGCCGGCGGCGTATTCCGGCTTCGACCTCCACACGTGCTCGAAGAGCAGCTGCGTGAGCGCGACGCTCGTCATCGAGCTGCGCGAGAGCAGCACGCGTCGTCCCGTGAGCTCCTCCGCCGGGACGCGAGAGAAGAGCATCACGCTGCGCACGAGTCCATCGGAGGTGATCCCGAGATCGGGGAGGAGCAGATAGCGCGACGAATCGCGCGCGTACTCGACCGCCGAGATGACGCTGACGTCCAGCTCTCCATTCGCCATGAGCGCATTGAGCTCGCTCGGATTGCCATTGATGACCGGCGCGCCGAGCGAGACGATGCCGCGGTCGATGGCGCCGTACACCGGAAAGCAGTTGATGTAGCGAATGCGCCCGACGCGCACGTCAGGCCGCCTCGGCGGCCGGCGAATCGAAGGTGCGGATGGTGTTGTAGAGCGAGTCACGCTCGACAGGGATGCGTCCGGCGCCGCGGATCAGTGCGAGCAGATCGTCGAGCGCGAGCCCCTGCGCCGTGTGCGCGCCTGCCTCGTGATAGATCTTCTCGCGCACCACCGTGCCTTCGAGATCGTTGACTCCCCAGGACAGCGAGATCTGCGACAGAAACGGCGTGACCATGATCCAGTGCGTCTTCACATGGTCGAAATTGTCGAGGAAGAGACGCCCGACGGCAACGTTGCGCAGGTCGTCGAAGCCGGTGGTCGCGGTGCCAAGTCGTCCGAGCGTCGCTCCGAGCTCGTTGTTGTCCGGGTGGTACGCCAGCGGGATGTACGTGAGGAAGCCACCGGTTTCGTCCTGCAGCTCGCGCAGCATCGTCAGATGCTCGATGCGATCCTGGTACGACTCGACGTGGCCGTAGAGCATCGTCGCATTCGAGCGGATGCCGAGGTTGTGCGCGACGCGATGCACCTCGATCCAGTCTTCGGCGTTGAGCTTCTTCTCCGCGATCGTCGCGCGGACACCCTTGCTGAACACCTCGGCGCCACCGCCCGGTAGCGTGTCGAGTCCGGCGGTGCGCAGCGCGACGAGTACATCGTGGTTCGACATCTTCTCGATGCGCGCAATGTGCGCGATCTCGACGGCGGTGAGCGCCTTGATGTGCACCTGCGGATGTCGCTCCTTCAACCCGCGGAACATCTCGGAGTAGTACTCGAGCCCCGCGCCCATATCGAGCCCGCCGACGATGTGGAACTCGCGCACGTATGGATTGGCCGCGGCCTCCGCGTACACCTGGTCCATCGTGTAGCGATACGCGCCCGCTTCCTTCGGCAGTCGCGCGTACGAGCAGAAGACGCACGTCTTGCGCAGGATGCAGACATTCGTCGGATTGATGTGCTGGTTCGCCGCGAAGTACACCGTGCTTCCGTGCTTCGCCTCGTTCGCGGCGTTCGCGAGGTGCCCGACGCCGAGAATGTCCGGCGTCTCGAAGAGCGTGAGGCCGTCGGCGGCGGTCAGGCGCGTACCTGCGGCTACCTTGGCGCCGATGGAGCGCAGCGCCGGATCGGTGAGCCGAGCGAAGGAGACGTTCGCCGGGACGGGCACGTCAGCCTTCGTAGCGCCGAACGGCGAGCGTGACGTTATGCCCGCCAAAGCCGAAGCTGTTGCTCAACGCGGCGCTCACATCGCGGCGACGCGGCGTATTCGGCGTGTAGTCGAGGTCGCAGTCGGGATCGGGGGTGCAGTAGTTGATCGTCGGCGGGATGATCCCGTCGCGCACGACCAGCGACGAGATGAGGAACTCGACTGCGCCGGCGGCGCCGAGCATGTGCCCGGTGCCGGACTTGGTGGAGCTGACACTCAATCCGTTGGCCGCGTCGCCGAACACCGCACGAATCGCCTTCGTCTCGTTGAGATCGTTGGCGGGCGTCGAGGTGCCGTGCGCGTTGACGTACTGCACCGTGTCCGGGGTGAGCCCGGCGTCCTCCATCGCGCGCTTCATGGCGCGCTGCGCGCCCTCGCCGTTGGGCGCGGGCGAGGTGAGGTGGTACGCGTCGCCGGTGGCGCCGTAGCCCACGATCTCGGCGTAGATGTTCGCCCCGCGCTTCTTCGCGTGCTCGAGCTCCTCGAGAAGGATCGTCGCGCTGCCCTCGCCCATCACGAAGCCGTCGCGCGTGGCGTCGAATGGACGGGAGGCCGTGAGCGGCTCGTCATTGCGCTCGGAAAGCGCGCGCATGTTGGCGAAGCCGCCGATCGACATCGGGGTCACCGCGGCTTCGGCGCCGCCGGTAAGCATGAGGTCCGCGTCGCCGTACTGGATCGCACGATACGCGTCGCCGATGGCATGCGCGCTGGTGGCGCAGGCGGAGACGGTGGCGTAGTTCGGACCGCGCGCGTTGAACTGCATCGAGACGATCCCGGCCGCGATGTCCGAGATGAACATCGGAATGAAGAACGGGGAGATCTTCGACGGCCCGCGATCGCGATAGGTGTCGTGCTGCTGCTCCATCGTGGCCAGGCCGCCAATGCCGCTGCCGACGATCACGCCGAGGCGATTGGGATCGTAGTCGGTGGTGCCTTCGAGCTTCGCATCGCGCATGGCCTGCACGGCCGTCGCGACTGCGTATTGCGTGAAGAGATCAGCGCGCTTGGCTTCCTTCCGATCCATGTACGCGTGCGCATCGAAGTCCTTCACCTCGCACGCGAACTTCACGGCAAATGGGCCCGGATCGAATTTCGTGATGGGTCCCGCGCCAGAGCGCCCTTCGAGGAGCGACTGCCAGGTCGTCGCCACGTCGTTGCCGACGGGCGTGATGGCCCCGAGGCCCGTGACGACGACCCTTCGCTTACTCACGCCGACTTGGACTTGAGATATGTGAGCGCATCACCGACCGTGCGCAGCTTCTCCGCGTCCTCATCCGGAATGTCGATGTTGAATTCCTTTTCGAATTCCATCACCAGCTCCACCGTGTCCAGACTATCGGCCCCGAGATCTTCCATGAAGCTCGCGTCGTTGGTCAGCTTCTCGCGCTCGACGCCAAGCTCCTTGGCGATGATTTCCTTGACCTTTTCTTCGAGATCCGCCATTGACGTGGTCCCCTTGAATGAATTGTGCGCGCCGCTGCGCGTAACGTGCTTCAGAAATCTACATCACTAGCCCGCCGTCCACCACGAACAGCTGCCCCGTGATGTACGACGCGTACTCAGACGCCAGGAAGGCGCACATCCCCGCAATGTCCCCGGGTGTTCCGAGCCGCCCCAGTGGTATCTGCGAGGCGAGCTCCGTTCGCGCCTCAGCGGTCATCGCCGCCGTCATGTCGGTGTCGATGAAGCCCGGCGCCACCGCGTTCGCGAGAATGTTGCGCGAAGCCAGCTCCTTCGCGACGGACTTCGTGAGTCCGATGAGCCCTGCCTTGCTCGCCGCGTAGTTCGCCTGCCCCTTGTTCCCCGTAATGCCGACGACGCTCGTGATATTGATGATGCGTCCCCAGCGCTTCTTCATCATACCCCGCGAGGCGGCGCGGATGGTAGCGAACGCGCCGCGCAGGTTGGCGTCGAGCACCGCATCCCAATCGTCGTCCTTGAGGCGCATCAACAGGTTGTCGCGCGTCAGGCCGGCGTTGTTGATGAGGATGTCGCAGGAGCCGAAGTGCTTTTCCACACCATCGATGAGCGCCGCCGCACTGGCCGTATCGGCGATGTCGCAGGCGAAGCCGTGCGCCTCCCTACCGATTGCACTGGCGACCTCAGCAGCGGTGTCGGCGCTCCGGCCGGAAATCGCGACGCGCGCGCCCGCCTCCGCCAACGTTGCCGCGATCTGGCGCCCAATCCCGCGCGTACTCCCCGTGACCAGGGCGACCTTGCCCGTCAGATCGATCTTCATCAGCTCAGCACCCCCATCAGGTGATCGACTTCCGCCGCCGTGCCGCAAGTCATCGTGCGCGCGCCGGGGACGATTCGCTTGACCAGCGTGGAGAGCACCGCACCCGGCCCCATCTCGACGTACAGCGCGTCCGGAATCTCTTCGGCCATGTGGCGCACGAGATCGGTCCAGCGCACGGGCGAGGTCAGCTGGCGAAGCAGAAGTTTTTTCGCATCTGCCGATCCCGCAGAGGGATATGCGCTCACGTTGGAGTACACTGGGAAGTCGGTCGCGGAGATCGGCGCCGCATCGAGTGCGACTTTGAGCCCGGCCGCAGCCTCTTCCATGAGCGGGGAATGAAATGCCCCGCTGACGTTGAGACGAATCGCGCGCTTCGCACCGAGCTCCTTCGCGATCGCCATCGCCGCCTCGACCGCTTCCGCCTCGCCCGAGATCACGAGTTGCTCCGGAGTATTGTAGTTCGCGGGGACGACGTCGCCCACCTCGAGTGCGCGCGTGCACGCCGCCTCGACGTTCGCTTCGGACAACCCAAGGATCGCCGCCATCGCACCCGGCCGTTTCGCGCCGCTCTCGAACATCAACTCACCGCGCCGGCGCACCAGGCGCAACGCATCGGCGAACGCGAAGGCGCCAGCCGCGTGATAGGCCGTGAACTCGCCGAGCGAGTGGCCGGCGGCGGCGCGCACGTACGGGCGAAGGCGATCGCCGACCGTTGCCCAGACGGCAGCACCATGCGTGAGCAGCGCGGGCTGCGCGTTTCGTGTCGCCATCAGCTCGTCGTCGGGGCCATCGAAGCAGAGTCTCGTGAGCGGAAAGCCGAGCGTGTCATCGGCTGTCTGAAAGATCGTGCTCGCCGACGGAAATGCAGCCGCGAGATCCTTTCCCATCCCGGCCCTCTGCGATCCCTGGCCCGGAAAGAGCAGCACGATGTCCACGCGAATTCAGCCTAGAGTCGGACGACCGACGACGCCCACGTGAAGCCGGCGCCGAACGCGACCATCAGCACGAGCGATCCCTCGCCCACCTTGCCTCTCTGTATCGCTTCATCGAGCGCGATGGGAATCGATGCCGACGACGTGTTGCCGAATCGATCGATGTTCATGTAGACCCGGTCCATCGAGATATTGGCATGCTTCGCCGTCGCCTCGATGATGCGGCGGTTCGCCTGATGCGGAACGAAGAGGTCGATGTCGCCGCCGTTGATGCGGGCGAGGTCGAGCGCGCGCGCGGCGGATTCCGCCATCGATCGCACCGCGTGCTTGAACACCTCTCGGCCGGCCATGTGCACGAGATGTGTTCGCGCCTCGAGCACCGCGGGGGACATCGGCGTCGCCGCGCCGCCCTCGGGACGATAGAGGAGATTCGCGAG
Source organism: Gemmatimonadaceae bacterium (assembly GCA_039935955.1). Lineage (GTDB taxonomy): Bacteria > Gemmatimonadota > Gemmatimonadetes > Gemmatimonadales > Gemmatimonadaceae > FEN-1250. Next base: position 1,657 of record JBDTJH010000100.1, on the reverse strand, counting down.
CGTTCCGTCGCTGCGCATGTACGTCGAGAGAATTCCCCGCCCCTTCTGCGAGCGCCGCAACACGGCCGCTCCGGCACCATCGCCGAAGAGCACGCAGGTCGCGCGATCGGACCAGTCGGTGATCGCGCTCATCTTTTCGGAGCTGACGAGCAGCACCGTCTCCGCTGCGCCACTCTGGATGAAACCCTCGGCCATCGACAGGCCGAACAGAAATCCGCAGCAAGCCGCCGAGATGTCGAAGGCCGCTGCGCGCGTCGCGCCGAGCGCCGCCTGGATGTCGACGGCGGTGGCGGGGAGCAGCCGGTCCGGCGTCGCCGTGCTGAGGATGATGATGTCGATCTCACCGGGCTGCACTCCGGCGCGCTGCATCGCGACGCGCGAAGCGGCCGCCCCCATGCTGCACGTGCTATCCGAGGGGCCGGCGATGTGGCGCTCGGAGATGCCCGTGCGCTCCATCACCCATTCGTGTGTGGTCTCGATCCCGATGGCCGCGAAGTCGTAGTTCGTCATCACGCGCGCGGGTACCGAGCGGCCCGTCGACGAGAGCTGAACGTTGGGACGCCTCATGCCGTCGCCACGGCGGCGTGGCCGAGCCGGCGGCCGATGTGATCGTTCATCTGCGACTCCACCGCACGCACCGCGACCTGAATCGCGTTCTTCATCGCGCGCGGCGATGAGCTTCCGTGCGAGATGATGCTCACACCCTTCACGCCCAGCAGCGGCGCACCGCCGTAGTCGGAATAGTCGAAGCCCTTGAAGGTCTTCGCGATGATGTCCTGCCCGATTCCCGCGGACGCGAGCATCGAGAAGATCAGCTCCGGCACGGACTCGTAGAACTTGAGGAGGACGTTGCCGACGAAGCCATCGCAGACCACGACGTCGAGCGCGCCGCGCGCGCTGCCGGCGCTCAGGATGTCGCGTCCCTCAACGTTGCCGATGAAGTTGAGCCCCGCGTGCGAGAGGAGCTTGTGCGCCTCCTTCACCGATGCGTTCCCTTTCTCGGGCTCTTCACCGTTGCTCAGCAGTCCGACTGCGGGCTCGGGGCGCATGAGGATGTCCTCGGCGTAGACCGAGCCGAGTCGCGCGAACTGCACGAGCTCCTCGGCAGAGCAGTCGACGTTCGCGCCGGCGTCGACGAGCACGACCGGGCGACTGAGCGTCGGAATCATCGCGGCGATCGCGGGTCGCGTGAGGCCGTGATGCAGCTTGAGCAGAAAGACGGAGGACGCCATTTGCGCGCCGGTGTTGCCGGCGGAGACGAAGGCGTCGGCCTTGTCGGCGGCATGGAGCTTGAGTCCGACGACCATCGAACTGTGCGGCTTGCTGCGGATGGCGGCGGTGGGGCGGTCGGTCATCTCGATGACGTCTGGCGCATCGACGATGCTGACACGCGCACGAGCGGCGGCGAAGCCATCGGTGTTCTGGGCCTCGAGACGGTGGAGCTCCTCCTCGATGACCTTGGTCCGGCCGATGAGGGTGACGCTGTGTTCGGATCCCAACTCGGCGAGCGCGAGCAGGGCGCCACCAACGGGCGACCGGGGGGCATGATCGCCCCCCATCGCGTCCACGGCGATCCGCGCCAAAGCTAAGCTTCCTTGGCTTCGACCCGCTGGACTCCACCGTAATAACCACACTCGGCGCACACGCGATGCGGGCG
>JBDTJH010000099.1:0-20633 GCA_039935955.1 Gemmatimonadaceae bacterium | reverse complement strand
CGATCTTGTTGATCGCGATGACCATCGGCACGCCGGCGTTCTTCGCGTGCGAGATCGCCTCGATCGTCTGCGGCATCACTTGATCGTCCGCGGCGACGACGAGCACGACGATGTCCGTCACCTGTGCGCCACGCGCACGCATGGCGGTGAACGCTTCGTGGCCCGGCGTGTCGAGGAAGGTGATCGTCCTTCCGCTCGCGAGCGTGACGTGGTACGCGCCAATGTGCTGCGTGATGCCACCGGCCTCGCCCGCGACGACGTTCGCCTTGCGGATGTAATCGAGCAGCGACGTCTTCCCATGGTCGACGTGACCCATGATCGTGACGACCGGCGGACGCGGCACGAGATCGGCGCGCTCGTCGGCGGTTTCGTCCGCAGAATCGGCGACGGCATAGTCTGCCTCGCGCACCGCCTGGAAGCCGAACTCCGACGCAATCAGCTCGATTTGGTCGAAGTCGAGGCGCTGATTGATGGTGACCATCAGCCCCAGATTCTTGAGCGTGAACGTGACGATCTGCGTGGGGGGCACCTTGAGGATCGCACCCAGCTCGCTCACCGTGATGAATTCGTTCACGCGGACGATCGTTTTCTCGCGCTCGACTTCCGCGATGCGCTGCGCTTCGACTTCCTCGCGATACGACGGCTCATCCGAGCGACGCGATCCGCGACGTGCGGGCGCGCCGCGCATGGCGGTCATCGTTTTCGAGATGTTCGCCGTCACCGCTTCCTGATCGACCGACCCGCGCTTCCCCTTCTTGCGCTTGCCGGCACCACCGCGCTTGTCGTCGCGACGCGGGGCGAGTCCGGAGCCGGAGGAGCCCGAGCCACCACCGGGTGCGGCGGAGGCGATCGGGCGCGGCGGATACCCACCAGCCGATGCGGGCTTGGGGCGCGGCGGTCCCGGAACGACGGGACGCGGGCGCTGCCAGTCGCCGCCGGCGGCGGGACGCGGTGCCTGCGTCGGGCCCGCAGTGGTGGCGTCGCCCGAGCGGCTGTAGGTATTCGTCTCCGGCGGACGCGGCGCGGAGGGACGGGCCGGCGTTGGTGGCGAGGAGTAGGCGGTGATGCGCGACTCTTCGATCGGCGGGCGCGCGGGAGCGTCGGGCGCAGGATCCGCGACGAGCAGCTCCTCTTCGAGGCGCGAGACGGCCGGCTCGATGATCGCGTGCGTCGCAGCCGTCGCGGCGACTTCGGCCTCGTGCGCCGCGGTGACTTCCGCGGCCGCAGCGATGTCGGACGCCTTGCGACGTCGTCGTGCAGGCGCGCCGGCTCCGGCTTCTGGTGCGGCTTCTGGTGCAGCCGCGACGACGACCGGCGCGGCGGCCGCAGCGGCCGTTCCACGACGTCGACGTGTCGGCGCGGCGGCCGGCTTCTCCTGGCGCGCGCGCTTCTCGCGCTCCCACCGTGCACGAAGGCGCGCGATCTGTTCGTCACTCAGCTGGCTGAGATGACTGCGTACCGGCACATCCATCGAGCGGAGCATCGTCATGAGCTCCTCGCTGGTAATGCCGAATTCCCCTGCCAGTTCATTCACTCGAAGCTTGATCAAACACTCCTCCTGTGGAGCCTGCGCATCTCAACTACGTTCCGCAATCTCGAAAATCCCATTTGCGAGATTGCGATCGATCACTCCCACTGCAGCCGTCGTTTCTCGATCAGCGACCGCCCCGAGCGCAGCGGCCGAGGGGCCTTCGATGACCTTGACACCCTTTGCTGCCAGGAGCGGCAGCAACTTATCGCGACTGTGGCGCGAAGCATCCGGCGCCACGATCGCGAGCACTAGCGTTCCCTTCTTCGCAGCCGCACGCACCATCTCGACACCCACCACCGCTCCGCGACTCCGGATGCCGAAGCCGACGAGCCCGAGCATCCGGGCCGCGGTCGCGTCGTCCACTACGCGGGCGGCAACGCGGCTGAGTCTCCGGCGTCGCTCCCCTCTCCACTGCTGTCTTCCGTCAGCTCTTCGATCATGGCCATGATGCGATCTGCCTCTTCCGGCGCGATGCCCGGGAGTCGAAGGAAATCGTCGCGGTCGAGATCGATGATGTCGTTCAACGTGCGATAGCCCGCCTCTTCGAGCACGGCCACCGTGGCCGGTCCGAGTGCGCCGATGTCCGCGAGGCGAACGTCGGCGGCAGGGCTGACCTCTTCCGGGAGCGGCGCGAACAGCGGCGTCTCTCCGCCACGCTCCAGCCACTCGCGACTCGAGTACAGATCGATCTTCCACCCCGTGAGCTCACTCGCGAGACGCACGTTCTGCCCATTGCGCCCGATCGCGAGCGAGAGCTGATCCTCGTCGACGACCGCCTGAATGCTCTTGGCAACGCCATCGCTGAACACGCGCGCGACGCGCGCAGGCGCGAGGGCGAGCTTGGCGAATCGCTCGGGATCCGCGGACCACGGCACGATGTCGATGCGCTCGCCACCGAGCTCATTGACGACCGCCTGCACGCGCGAGCCCTTGAGGCCGACGCACGCGCCCACCGGATCGATCGAATCGTCGCGCGAGAACACCGCGATCTTCGTGCGGCTGCCGACTTCGCGCGCCGACGCGCGAATCTCGACGATGCCCTGCTGGATCTCGGGGACCTCGAGCTTGAAGAGCGCCTTCACGAACAATCCATCGGCGCGGCTCAAGATGAGCCGCGGTCCCTTGGGCGTCTCCTCGATGCGCTTGAGCACCGCGCGGATCGGCTCGCCCTGGTGATAGTGCTCGCGATGATTCTGCTCGCGGTACGGAATGATCGCTTCAGCCTCGCGGAACTTGTTGAGCATGACGACGAGCTTGCCGCGCTCGATCTGCTGCACTTCGCCGGAGAGCAGGTCGCCGACGCGCGTCGCGAATTCGTCGCGGATGCGCGTGCGCTCGCGCTCGCGAACGCGCTGGATGATGCGCTGCTTCGCGGCCTGAATCGCCGTGCGGCCGAACTCGCCGAAGTCGACGGGCTCCTCGAGCATATCCCCTACCTCGAACCCTTCATCATAGATCTGCGCGTCCTCGACCGAGATCTCCCGGCTCGCGTCCGTCACTTCCTCGACGACGCTGCGGAGCCGCGTGATCTTGATCGCCCCACGCCCCTCATCGATTTCGACTTCCGCCTGCACGGTCGGCCCATAGCGCTTGGCCATAGCCGCGAGAAAGCCGTCCTGCAGCAGCAGGTGCAGCTCGGTTCGATCGAGTTGCTTGGTATTCGTTAGCTCTTTGATCGCGCTCAACATGTCTACGGAGCTGACCATCGGAAACTCCCTTCGCTACCAAGTGAATGCCAGCCGGGCGTCCTTGACGTCGGCCAACGCGATACGCTGTTCGCTACCCTGCGCGGTGCGGACGACGACGTGCTCCGCTCCGTCCGATCCTTCGACACCGATGATCTCGACTTCCGCGCGGCCCTGGAGCGCGGGGCTCAGGATGCTGGCCCGCTGACCCACGAACCGGCGCCAGTCGGCCGCCCGATGCAGCGGCCGTTCGATCCCCGGCGACGACACTTCCAGCACGTACTCCGGACCCACTTTCTTTTCCGCTTCGAGCCGCGTTTCGACCGCGCGAGAAACGATCGCGCAATCGCTGACGGTAATCGCAACGCCATCACGCCTGTCTATGCGGAGCTGCAATGTTGGACGCGTGCGGCTTCCCGCCGTACGCAATTCCACCAAATCGTAGCCCAAACTGTCAAGCTCTTGTGTTACAACGAGTTCCAGCGCTTGGCTCACGTCAATTCGCAGACGACAAAAAATAAAAAATGTGGGGTAACCTCCCCCACATCCGGCCCCGCCGCAACTACGACTGGGCAACCGATATGCAATCTAGGCTTGAAGTTAGGGCGAGTCAACCCGCGCTGGTTCGCGTGCGACCATGACCGCGAGCTGTCGTCCCGCATCGCCCGCCCGGTGCGAAAAGAAGCGCGCGTTGTCACAGCGCGTGCACCAGTGGCTCGTCGTGATGTGCGTGACACCACCCTCGCGCGCATGCGTGGCGATCAATTCGCGCAAGTCGACGCGACGCGGCCCAGAAGCCGCGATTCCGGTCAGTGCCGTCGCCATGTCCGCACTCACCTCGTAGCACGCTCCGCAGATCGCCGGACCGAGATGCATGCGCAGATCGTGCGCCGCGAAGCCCTGGCGGCTGAACGCCGCGAGTGCGCGGTCGATGATCCGCGCCGCGGTGCCCCGCCATCCCGAGTGCAGCAGCGCGATCGCCCCCGCGGGATGCGCGAGAAACACCGGCACGCAGTCCGCGATCGTCACCGCCATCGCCGTTCCGCTACGCGGCGCGAAGTGCCCGTCCGCCTCCGACACGCGGAGCCATCCCTCCCACACGCCGTCGTGCTCGACCACGCGCGTGCCGTGCACCTGGGACGCCGTTGCGAAGCGCGGCGCGGACTCCTGGAGAAATCCGCGCAGCCCATACCACCGCATCATCACATCACGCACCGGCTCGCCCGACAGCGTGTCGTAGCTCCCCGCGTCGCGCGTCGTCGTGAACGCCGAGATGCCGAACGCCTCGAAATCAGGAATGCTCTCGCGCGCCGGCGCGGAGGCGAGGTCCACCGCGGAGAGCGTCAGCTGCGCCGATCCTCCACGCGAGTGATCTGCGCACCGAGCGCGCGGAGCCGCTCGTCGATACGCTCGTAGCCGCGCTCGATCTGCCCGACGTTGTTGATCGTGCTCTGTCCCGTCGCACACAGCGCGGCGAGCAGCATCGCCATCCCCGCGCGAATGTCGGGCGACTCGAGCGTGCTCCCGCGCAGCGCCGATGGCCCCGCGACGAGCGCCCGATGCGGATCACAGAGCACGATGCGCGCACCCATCCCGATCAGCTTGTCGACGAAGAACATGCGCGACTCGAACATCTTTTCGTGCATGAGAATGAGCCCGTCGCATTGCGTCGCCGTCACGATCGCGATCGACATCAGATCCGCCGGAAACGCCGGCCAGGGCTGATCCTCGAGCTTCGGCACGTGTCCGCCGAGGTCGCTGACGATCGTCCGGCTCTGCTTGGCGGAGACGAGCAGATCGTCGCCCACCACCGTGCATTCGATGCCGAGGCGCTCGAAGCCGAGCCGCGTCGAGCGCAGATGCTCGACGCCCGCGTTCGCGATCCGGAGCTCCGAGCGCGTGACGGCCGCGAGCCCGATGAATGAGCCGACCTCGATGTGGTCGGGGCCAATGCGGTGCCTCGCACCGTGCAGCGACTTCGCGCCGACGATCGTGATGGTATTCGTACCGATTCCCTCGATGGTCGCGCCCATCGCGACGAGAAAGTGCGCGAGGTCCTGCACGTGCGGCTCGCCGGCGGCATTGCTGAGCGTCGTCGTGCCGTGCGCGAGACTCGCCGCCATGAGCGCGTTCTCCGTCCCGGTCACGCTCGGCTCGTCGAGAAAAACGTCCGCGCCGCGCAACCCTTTCGTGCGCAACACATAGTCGTCCGCGATCTCGACCGTGGCGCCGAGCTGCTCGAGCGCGAGGAAGTGTGTATCGAGGCGGCGCCGGCCGATGACGTCACCGCCGGGTGGCGGGAGCGTCACGCCGCCGCAGCGCGCGAGGAGCGGCCCCGCGAGCAGAATCGATGCGCGGATCTTCGCGCAGAGCACCGGGTCGAGCGCGCTCGGCTGCACGACCTTCGCCTCGATCACGAGCGTATTCCGCGCCGTCCACTCGGCCGACACGCCGAGCGACATAATCAGCTCGACGAGCGTCTCACAGTCGCGGATGCGGGGGACGTTCTCGAGTGTGACCGCCTGCTCGGTCAGCAGCGTGGCGGCGATGATCGGCAGCGCGCCATTCTTGTTGCCCGACGGTGTGATCGTGCCGGCGAGCGTGTGTCCACCTTCGACGATGTAGCGCAGCGAGGAAGCCAATAGGATCGGAGTTGGATCGGCCCGCGCGGGCGGATGCCGCTGCGCGCTCACAATCGTGCGAAGATTCGGGAAGGATGCCCCGCCCCGCAGCATCAAGTCAAGGAATTCGCTTGACAAGGCGCGCACGCGTGTCCAATTGAAGGAGCATGGCACCACCATTGCACTTACCTCACGCTCGAGCCGCGGACGCAGCGCGCGGGGCGCGAGAACCTTGATCTCTCCGAACTTCGCGGACGGATGACCCTGATCGTACAGATGGGCGCCCTGCTCCTTCAGGGTGCGACGGCAGTTGCCGAAACGACCTATACGAGGCCCGTCATGGCGGGTCCCGCGTGGTACACGACGCTCAACCAGATCATCGGCGCCGCGTCGGTCATCGTGTTTCTGGTGTTGATGGTCATCCTGATTCCGGCGGTGGTGAAGTTCCGGAAGACGGCGACCAAGTTCGAGGCGGTGCTCAACCACATCGAGCGCAGTATCGATCCCGTCACGAAGCACGCCTCGAACATCGCGAGCAACATCGAGTACATATCGACATCGATTCGCGCGGACGTGCAGGCTATTCGCAAGACGCTGCTCACGGCGAACGAGGGCATACGCGATGTGGTCGACGCATCGGAGCGGCGGCTGCACGAGTTGGGAGCCGTATTGCGCCTGGTGCAGGAGGAGGCGGAGCAGGCATTCGTGTCGACCGCATCGACGGTGCGAGGCGTACGGGCGGGCGCGGCGGCGTTCCGTGAGGATGGCGAGCGGCTCGAGGCTGCAGCAGGTGACGACGACGACTTCGAAGCGCTCGATGATGATCTCGATGGCGACGATCTCGATGGCGATGATCTCGAAACGATCGACGACGACGACATCGATGATTTCAACGATGTCGGTGACCTTGATGCGGCAGTCGATGCCGCGGAGGATATGAATGATGGCTACGACAACGAGCCCGCGATCGGGCGAGCGAAGCCGCGCATCAAACGGCCGCGACGCGGTGGGCCGGGGTGACCAGCAGTACGATCTGCTGACGGCGGCGGTGATGGGGCTCGTCGCGGGCGCAGGGATCGCGATGCTCCTGCACGTGCGACGCAAGCGGACGCCGCGCACGCTGGCGCGCGAGGCCGGTGCGATGGCGGGAGCGGCAGCGGGACGCGCGGGCCGTCGCGGCGCGAAGTGGGCGGCCGGTCGGGGTGCGGCGATGTGGGACAAGATCCCCTTCGACGACATTCAGGACTCGATCGGCGAGTACGTACAGAACGCGCGCGAGGCGATCGACGAGACCGTGTCGCACGAGATCAACGATCTGCGCAAGGCCGTCAAGCGGCAACGGAAGCATCTCGGCATCTGACGTCGTTGTAACTTCGGGGATGCCCTCTCGCGGTAGACATTCGTCCCGGCGTTCGACGAGCAAGCGGTGGAGCCGGCCGACCAGGCGAATCGCGATTCCGATCGCGCTCGCGCTGGTCGCCCTGTGCGTGATCCCGTCCGCCGCGTGGGCATGGACGCCGGGCACGCACATCTTCCTGGGCGAGGCCGTGCTCGGCGCGCTCGCCCAGTTGCCCAGAGCGATCGGCGAGCTCCTCGGGAATTATCCGGTGGAGTTCCTCTACGGCTCCATCGCGGCCGACACGAGTATCGCGAAAAAGTACGCGCCGGTCGGACGCCACTGTCACTCGTGGGCGGTCGGGCTCGAGATCTACGACCAGGCGCGCGACGAGGCGATCAAGAGCTTTGCGCTGGGCTACCTCGCACATCTCGCGGCGGATACCGTGGCACACAACTACTTCGTGCCGCGCTATCTCATCATGGCGTCGCGCACGACGGGTGTGGGGCACAGCTACTGGGAGAGCCGCTTCGAGACGCACCTGGGCCAGGGATACAGTCGACGCGCACGCGAGGTGATGTTGCGAGACCACTCGCGGTCCGACGACCATCTCGATCGGATATTGAGCCCGACGATCTTCAGCACGCAGACGAATCGCCGGCTGTTCCGCGGGATGGTCTACGTGACCGACACGGAGTCGTGGCAGCGGATCTTCCAACTCGCGGCGGAGAACAGCCGCTGGGATCTCACCGACCCGGATGTCGCGCGCTACATGGAGCGGTCGTTCGACTTCATCATCGACTTCCTGCGGCGCGTCGACACATCGGAGCCGTACGCGCTCGATCCGGCGGGCGACGATGCGCTGCGCCTCGCAAAGGAAGTGCGTCGCGATTCGCGGAAGGCGGGGATGGAGTTTCGCATGGCGGAGGAAGCCACGCGGCAGTTCGCAATGCCGGAATCGCAGCTGCGATTCGCGGCGGAGCTCAAGGCACCCCTCTACTCGCCCGCCGCGGCCCGCGCCGACAAGAGCTGATTGATCGCTTTGGGGTCTGCTCTCCCCTTCGACGCTTTCATGACGAGCCCGACCAGCACACCGAGCAGCTTCTTGTCTCCGCCGCGAAAGCGCGTGGCGACATTGGGATTCTCGGCGAGCACCTGGTCGACCCAACCGGCCAACGCGTCCTCGTTGCGCTCCTGGAGGAGTCCTTCGCGCTTCGCGATGTCGGCGGGGCGCTCGCGGGTCTTCAGCGCGATCGCGAAGATCGTCTTCGCTGCCGCGCTGCTCACGGTGTTGTCGCCGACCATGCCGATCAGCTTCGCGAGCGATGAGGGCTCGATGGGGAATGCGGAAATCGACGCGCCGTTCTTCACCTCCTGCAGCACATCGCGAATCACCCAGTTGGCCGCGGACTTTGGATCCGCGCCCTCCTTGACGACGCTCTCGAAGTACGCGGCGGTCGGCTGACTGGCGGCGAGCACCTCGACATCGGTGGGCGGCAGCTTGTAGTCGGCGATGAAGCGCGCGACCTTTGCGGCCGGAAGCTCAGGGAGGGACAGTTGCGCTGCGTCGATCCACGCGCGCGAGAGCTGGAGCGGCGGGAGATCGGGCTCGGGGAAATAGCGATAGTCGTGGCTCCCCTCCTTGCTGCGCGCCGGGCGCACCTCGCCGCGGTTCGCGTCCCAGAGCATCGTCTGCTGTGTGACGACGCCGCTACTCGCGAGCACTTCACACTGGCGCGCGAACTCGAGCTCGAGTGCGCGCTCGACACCTGAGAACGAGTTGAGATTCTTTACCTCGGTCTTCGTGCCGAGCTTCGTCTCGCCGCGCAGTCGCGCGCTGACGTTCGCGTCGACGCGCAGACTCCCCTCCTCCATGTTCGCATCGCTGACGGCCGTGTACTCGATCACCTGCTTGAGCGCACGCAGATACGCGCCAGCCTCGCGCGAGGAGCGCATGTCGGGCTCGCTCACGATCTCGATGAGCGGCACACCGCTGCGATTGAGGTCGATCGCGGTCACCCCCGGATAGCGATCGTGCACCGACTTCCCCGCGTCCTCTTCCATGTGGACGCGGGTGATGCGGATCGTGATCGGCGTGCTATCCGCATTGACGCCGATGTCGAGCCTCCCGTGTTCGGCCAGCGGCTTGTCGAACTGCGAGATCTGATAGCCCTTGGGCAGATCGGGATAGAAATAATTCTTGCGCGCGAAGATCGATGTCTCGTTCACGGTGCAATGGAGCGCAAGCGCGGCGCGCACCGCGAGACGCACGGCCTCTTCGTTGAGCACCGGGAGCGCGCCCGGCAGTGCGAGACACACGGGGCAGGTGTTCGCGTTCGGCGGCGCTCCGTACGCCGTGCTGCAGCTGCAAAACGCCTTCGTGCGCGTGAGCAGCTGCACGTGCACCTCGAGGCCGACTACCATCTCGTAGGCGTCGGTGACGCTCGGCGCCTTCCTCGGCGCGTCGCTCATGTCGCTCCCACGCGCGCGGCCTCGAGCGCGAACGCGCCGCGGAACATGATCTGCTCGTCGAAGTGCCGGGCGATCAGCTGGCCGCCCACCGGCAGCCCATCGATGTCGCCGATCGGAACGGAGATCGCGGGGACGCCGGCGAGATTCGCCGTCGCCGTGAAGATGTCGTTCAGATACATGTCGTACGGGTCCGACTTCGCTCCGAACTCGAACGCCGGACTCGGCGTCGTAGGCGTAAACAGCAGATGCACGCCACTCTCGAAGACCTCGCGGAAGTCCTGCGCGATGAGCGTGCGAACCTCCTGTGCTTTCTTGTAGTACGCGTCGTAGTAGCCGGCCGAGAGCACGTAGGTGCCGAGGAGGATGCGCCGCGTGACTTCGGGACCGAAGCCGTGCGTGCGCGTCGCCTCGTACATCTCGCGAAGGCCATCGGCCGCTACGCGCGGTCCATAGCGCACGCCATCGAAGCGCGCGAGATTCGACGACGCCTCGGCCGGCGCGATGATATAGTAGACGGGGATCGCGAGATCGGTGTGCGGGAGCGAGACCTCGCGAATCTCGGCGCCGCGCGCACGGAGGGATTCCAACGCCTCCGCGCATCGCCTGACGAGGCGCGGATCGAGCGACTTCGGGAAATACTCGCGCGGGCGCCCGATGACGACGCCGGTGAGATCTGGGGTTGCGGCGGCGGTGTACCGATCGACGGGACAGTCGGCACTCGTCGCATCGCGCACGTCGCGGCCGGCGATCACCTCGAGCGCGGACGCGGCGTCGGCGACGTTCGCGCCGAAGACGCCCACCTGGTCGAGCGACGATGCGAAGGCGACGAGCCCGAAGCGGCTCACGCGACCGTACGTCGGTTTCACGCCGACGATGCCGCAGTACGACGCGGGCTGGCGCACCGAGCCACCCGTCTCCGACCCGAGCGCGATGCGCACGACTCCCGCGGCGACGGATGCGGCCGAGCCGCCGGACGAGACGCCGGGAACGCGCGTGCGAACAACCGGATTGAGCACCGGTCCCCACGCACTGTGCTCGTTCGAGCTCCCCATCGCGAACTCGTCCATGTTCGACTTGCCGACGAGCACCGCGCCCGCGTCGCGGAGCCGCGTGATCACCGTCGCCTCGTACGGGCTGACGTAGCCCTCGAGGATGCGCGAGCCGCACGTGGTCTGCAGATGCGTCGTCGCGATGTTGTCTTTCGCGACGAATGGAACGCCGGCGAGCGCGCCCTTCGACGGCGTCGCGTCTACGGCTGCCGCATCATCCAGGGCGCGCTGCTCGTCGGTCCACAGGATGCAATTGAGCCCCGTCGAGCCCGCGTCGACCTCCGCCATGCGCGCAAAGGCATCGCGGACCGCACTCACCGCGGAGCCGCTCACTCGGACGACTCGTCGTCGCCTGCGCTCTCGTGCGTCGCGAGGCGCGGCACGAGGAGAAAGCCATCGCGCGACTGCGGCGCGAAGGAGTCGAGCGGACGGGCGAGGGGAATCGGCGGGCCGATGTCCGTGCGCAGCGGCATCGCCGCGTCGCCGACGCCCGCGGCGGGCATCACGCCGACCGTCTTCACCTTCGCGAGCGCATCCATGTGCGAGAGGATCCCGTTGAGTTGCGACACGAGCTCGGGAAGCTGACGCTCGGGCACCGCCAGTCGCGCGAGTGCGGCGACGTGGCGCACATCATCCGGTCCGATGGCCATTACTCGAAGCCTCGCTCGAACTGCGCGTGCGCGAGCACGAAGCGCTTGCGGCCGATCTCCGCGTCATCGAAGTCGACCGTGAGCTTGGCATCGCGCGCGCTCCCCGAAAGCTCGGCTACCGTTCCCGAGCCGAAGCGCGCGTGCCGAATGCGTTCGCCCTTGAAGAAGCTCGGCGCGTCCTGCGATTCATCTGCCGCATCGATCCACGCTGCGCGCGCAACCGCCTGCCCCGGACGACGCATGCTCGGCGCCTGCGAGAACGACGGCACGGCGCGCGTGCTGCCGCGCAGCTTGAACGATCCGCGCTGCGTCACGAGCGCCGGCGGAATCGGCTTGAGAAAGCTCGACGGAATGCTCTGCAGCGTCTCGCCGTTGCGGCGCCGACTGCGCGCGTGCGACAGGTAAAGCGTGCGCATCGCGCGCGTGATACCGACGTAGAACAGCCGCCGCTCCTCTTCCATCATCTCGGGCTCGTCCTGCGCACGGCGCAGCGGGAAGAGACCATCTTCGAGTCCGGTGATGAACACCGCCGGAAACTCGAGACCCTTCGCGTTGTGCAGCGTCATCATGGACACCGAGTCGGAGGCCGCCTTCTGCTGCTCCTCGCTATTGAGTGCGGCACCCTGCAGGAAGTGCGCGAGCGGCGTGAGCCCGACCTCTCCCCCCTCGTCCTCGACGGAGTTTGCGGCCGCATCGATCAGCGAGCCGACGTTCTCGAGGCGGTCCCTCCCCTCCGGCCCCTCGGCGTTCAGATGATCGGCGAAGCGGATCTCGGTCACGAGATTCCGAAGCAGCTCGTCGACCGCAGTGTCGGCAGCCGAATGTTGATAGCGCTGAATGAGCGCGGAAAAATCAGCGAGCGCCTGTCGCGCCGCCGCCCGTAACGCGCCGAGCCGAGAGGGATCGCCCGCGACCTCGAGCAGCGGGCGGCCGAGCTCTCGCGCAATGTTCTGCAGCTGGTCGAGTGTGGTATCACCGAGTCCACGGCGCGGCACCGAGACCGCGCGCAGGAAGGCTTCGTTGTCCGCGGGATTTCCGATGAGCTTGAGATAGCTCATCAGATCGCGAATCTCGCGACGATCGTAGAAGCGCACCGCGCCGATCAGCTTGTACGGAATCGCGCGCTTGCGCAGCGACTCTTCGAGCGCCCGGCTCTGCGAGTTCGTGCGATAGAGAATCGCGATGTCGCGATAAGCGAGCGCGCGCGTGCCGGCGCCGAGGACCACGACCTCATCGGCGACGAACTCGGCCTCATCACGCTCGTCGAGCGTCGCGACCTGTGTCACCGCATCGCCGGAGGGCAGCGTCGCGCGGAGCGTCTTCCCGCGACGGCCGGTGTTCTCGCTGATCACCGCGTTCGCGAGATCGAGCACCTGCGGCGTCGAGCGATAGTTGTCCTCGAGTCGCACGACGGCGGCCGCGGGAAAGTCGCGCTCGAAGTCGAGAATGTTGCGGATGTCCGCGCCACGCCAGCCATAGATGCTCTGATCGTCATCGCCGACCACGAGCACGTTGCCGTCACTCCCAGCGAGCAGCTTCACGAATTCGTACTGCGCACGATTGGTGTCCTGGTACTCGTCGACGAGCAGAAAGCGGAAGCGCGCGCGATACGCCGCCACGCGATCGGGGTTCTGCTGCAGCACGCGCACGGGGAGCACGAGAAGGTCGTCGAAGTCGACGGCATTCGATTCGCGCAGCGTCGGCTCGAGCTGATCGTACACGAGCGATGCGGCCTTGCTGAGCGGATCCATCGCGAGCTTCGCGTACTCCGCGGGCGCGACGAGTGCGTTCTTCGCGCCGGAGATCGCGTGGCGCAGCGCCTTGGGCGTCCACTCCTTCGGTGAGATGCGCAGCCGTTCCATGATGCGGCGCACGACGGCGAGCGAGTCATCCTCATCGTAAATCGTGAAGCCCGGGGTGCGCCCCACGAGCTGCGCCTCGCGCCGCAGCATGCGTGCGCCGATCGCGTGGAAGGTGCCGACCCACATCCCACTCGGTGTCTCACCGATGAGGCGCGCGATCCGCTCCTTCATCTCGCCGGCGGCCTTGTTCGTGAAGGTCACGGCGAGAATGCTCATCGGCTCGACCTCGTGGTGCTGAATCAACCGCGCGATGCGCGTCGTGAGCACACGCGTCTTTCCCGACCCCGCCCCCGCGAGCACCAGGATCGGCCCCTCGAAGTGGAGCACGGCCTCGCGCTGCGCAGCGTTCAGCTGTGCGAGTGTACCGTCGGACACATCGGTTATCGGGGGGCTGCTCATCCCTGAAGTATAATGTCGAAGGTCGCGCCTTTCTCAGACGGCGCGAGAATCAGTCGACCACGATGATTTTCCTCCGCAATGCGCTTGGCGAGCGAGAGGCCGATCCCCCATCCCGATTCCTTCGTCGAGAATCCCGCTTCGAAGATGCGCGCCCGCATCTCGCGCGGAATTCCGGGGCCATCATCGGCGACGCGCAGCCGCACGCGATCGGGATCGAGGCGCTTGGTCGTGATGTACATCCGGCCGCCGCGGCCCGCGAGCGCGTCGAGCCCGTTCTTCACCAGTACCTCGAGCGCCCACTCGAGCAGCACTTCGTCGCCCTCGATCGTGAGCGTCTCGTTGCCTCCCGATGCCACGATCGTGACGCGATGCGCGAGCGTCGGCACGCGCGCCTGGAAGTAGTTCCCGACGCGAACGACCAACGCACCCAGATCGACGATGTCGCGGCGCGGCGGGCGACCGATGCGCTCGAAGCGATGCGACACGCGCTGCAGCCGCTCGAGGTCCGCCTCCATGTGCGCGATCGCCGACGTCGACACCGAACCCTCGCCCTCACTTTGTTCGCGCAGCAGCTCGATCCAACCGCTCAGACTCGACAGCGGGGTCGCGAGCTGGTGCGCCGACTCGCGCGCCATCCCAGCCCAGACGCGCTCGCGGTCCGCACGATTGCGCGTACGCAGTGTGTAGAGCCCGGCAAGGAAGACGAAGACGAGTAGCGACGCGAGCACCACGGGGATGAATCGCAGGCTCGTGATCAGCTGACTGTCACCGAAGTGCACCATCCCGATGTTGCGCTCGACCACGGGCGGGTTGAGTCGATCGAGATACGGGATGTAGTCGAGCACGCGCGGGTCGTCGATGTCCGCCTTGAACGGCAGATTCGCCTGCGCCGTCGGCTTCCCCTTCGCGTCCGTCACGATCACGGGCACGCCGAGCGCATCGATGCTGCGCGAGAGGTCGAGAAGCGCGTCGTTCGCCGCATCCGGGCGCGGATCCGCAAGCGCGCGAAAGACGCGCGCGTGCATCTGCCCGGAACGTCCCGCGTCGCGCCGTAGCTCGAGCACGACCCGCCGCGAGAAGATGATGTACGCGCCGAGCAGCAGCGCCAGGAGCAGCGCGAAGATGATGACCGGCGCGCGTCCGCGCATCGGCTAAGTGAGGAGATCGCCGCCGAAATACGGGCGGAGCGCGTCCGGTATCCTGACGGTGCCATCCGGATTCTGATAGTGTTCCAGAATGGCGATGATCGTGCGCGGAAATGCGAGCGCCGAGCCGTTGAGCGTGTGCACGAAGCGCGGCTTCTCTCCCGCCGCAGGGCGATAGCGGATATTCGCGCGGCGCGCCTGAAAGTCTCCGAACGAGCTGCACGACGAGACCTCCAGCCACTTCCCGACGCCGGGCGCCCACAGCTCGAGGTCGTACGTCTTCGCCGAGGAAAATCCCGTGTCGCCCGCAGCGAGCAGCAGCACGCGATACGGAAGGCCGAGCAGCTGCAGCACACGCTCGGCGTGCCCCGTCAGCGTCTCGAGCTCCTGCGTCGAGCTCTCCGGCGTCGTGAAGCGCACGAGCTCCACCTTGTCGAACTGATGGACGCGAATCAATCCGCGCGTGTCCTTCCCCGCGGCGCCGGCCTCGCGGCGGAAACACGGCGTGTACGCGGTGAGCGCGCGCGGCAGCGTGCCCGCCTCGAGAATCTCCTCGCGCAGCAGATTCGTGAGCGGCACCTCGGCCGTCGGGATGAGGAACAGATCATCCTCGGTGCGATACGCATCGTCCTCGAACTTCGGGAGCTGCCCGGTGCCCGTCATCGCGTCGCGCGTGACGACGAACGGCACCCACGCCTCGTCGTAGCCGTGCTCGCGCGTATGCAGATCGAGCATGAACGACATCAGCGCACGCACCAGTCGCGCTCCGTTGCGCCGCAGCACCACGAAGCCCGATCCCGTGATCTTCGCGCCCGCCGCGAGGTCGAGAATGCCGAGTTGCTCCCCGATCTCCCAGTGCGGCCGCACTCCCTCCGACGATCGCGGCTCTCCCCACGTACGCACGACGCGGTTGCTCTCCTCACCGCCATCGGGAACGTCGGCAAGGGGGATGTTGGGGAGCTGCAGGAGGATGCCGCCGAGCTCGCGCTCTACAGATGCGAGCTCGAGCTCGAGCGCGGCGATGTCGGAGCCGAGCGCGCGCGTCTGCGCGATGAGGTCGGCCGCGTTCTCCTTCGCCTTCTTCCGCCGTGCGACCTCCTGTGTCGCCGCATTGCGCGTGGCCTTGAGCTCCTCGCCGCGCTGGATGAGCGAGCGTCGCTCCCTGTCGAGCATCTCCGCGCGATCGATGCGCGGGGCCAGCGCATCGAGCTGGCGACGGCGCCGCATCCCTTCGCGCAGCAACTCCAGATTATCGCGCAGCGTCCTCAGGTCGTGCACGGTCAGTTCTTCGGAATGCCGTCTTCGAACGAGAGGAAGCCGCAATTGGGATCATTGCGGAGGCGATACCAAATCGTGCGAGGCGTGTGCGGCGACGCGGCGCCATCGTAGAAGATGCTGTCGATCACGATCTTCGCGTAGATGAACGTGCGTGCCGCCACCGACTGCGTGGAGCACTGCAACGACGTCGACCGCACGAGCAGCACATCTCCCGCCTGGATGAACACCGGCAGCGTGTCGTTGTAGCCAGTGGTCGGCGCCTGCGTGATCGAGCCGAAGGGCTGCGAGGAGAGCTGCAGCCCGGCGATGAGCGTCGCGCCGATCGCGTGCGGCGGATACGCGAACGCCGAGTCGTTCCGGATGTCGAATACCACATCGTAGTGTTCGGCCGGCGTCGCGATGACGGCGCGCGGGAAGGTGACGTTGATCGCCGTCGGGGCACTTTCGGGCGCGCCGGTGAGCGCGTAGACCGCGGCGGTATCGTCGATCGTCGCAAGCGTCGCCTTCGTCGCGAACGGATTTGCGCAGGCGGCGGCAGCCATGCCGGCGCCTGCGATGAGCACCAAGAATCTGACCTTCATGTGCCTGCGCGCCGGTAAGGGGTAAAACAGCTCCCGAAGGGGAAAGGATAGGGCGCCGTTACAACGAGTTCAAGCTGTTATCCTCGCTTGACTTCGGAGCCGCGCGGCCAGTAGTTTCGCACGACCCACCAGGAGTGTGCATGGCCACCATTCGAGATCTCGTGGGCGCCCTTCGCCAGCGCGAAGGCGTCGATGCTGCCGTCGTGCTCGGCCGCGACGGGCTGTTGATCGATAGTCAGACGACCAGCTCCGTCAATGCCGAAAGCGTGGCAGCACTCGTCCCGTCCATCGTCGCGGCAGCCGAGGAGTTCGGGGCCACCGATTCGCGCGGGCAGCTCACCACCGCGATTCTCGAATTCGAACAGGGGATCGCCATCGTGGCCCTCCTCTCCGCCGATGCGCTGCTGCTGGTGCTCGCGCAGCCGTCCGCGAACGTCGGGCGCCTGTTGTTCGAGCTGCGCCGCAATCGCGAGAACATTTCGTCGCTGGTTTGAGCATGCTCGAGCAGCAGCGCATCCATGTGCTGGTCGCCGATGACGAGCCGCACATCGGACGGATCATCAAGATGAAGCTCGAGCAGGGCCCCTTCGACGTGACGCTCGTGTATGATGGACGCGAGGCGCTGCAGCACATGGAGAGCGATCCCGAGATAGCACTCGTGCTCCTCGACGTCATGATGCCGTACATGACGGGCCTCGACGTGCTCGCGAAGCTGCGCGACGATCCCCGCTGGCGCACGGTGCCCTGCATCGTGCTCACGGCCGCAGGCCAGGAGCAGCATCACCGCCAGGCGATGGCGCTCGGCGCGAGCGACTTTCTTACGAAGCCGTTCAGCCCGAAGAAGCTGTACGCGCGCGCTGCGGAGCTGACCGGCGTGCCGTCCGAGGAGATGGGAGCGACGGAGCGTTGAGTCGCTGGGCCGTGATTCTCGCCGGGGGCGTGGGGTCGCGCTTCTGGCCGCTCAGCACGCCGAAGCGCCCGAAGCAGTTGCTCCCGCTGATCACCGACGTGCCGCTGCTCGCCGACACCGTCGCGCGACTCGCGGAGCTCGTCCCCGCGGAGCGCACGCTCATCGTCACAAATGCGTCGCTCGCCGAGGCGGTGCGCGCACTGCTGCCACAGCTGCCGGCCGAGAATGTGATGGCCGAGCCGCGCGCGGCGGGCACCGGACCCGCGCTCGCTTGGGCAGCCGCGACCATCGCGCGGCGCGGCGACGCAAACGACGTGATGATCTGCGTGCACGCGGACTGGGCGATCGGCGACGATCGCGAGTTCCGCACGACGCTGGCGCGCGCGGCGGCGGTGTCCGAGCGTGAACGAAGTCTTGTGACGGTGGGGATCGTGCCGACACGCGCCGACCCCGGCTTCGGCTACATCGAGCCCGGCGAGCACGTGTCCGCGGGCGACGAAGGCGCGCGGCGCGTCGCGCGCTTTGCGGAGAAGCCGAACCGCGAGATCGCCGCGCGGATGGTCGCGGACGGCTATCTGTGGAATTCGGGGATCTTCGTCTGGCGCGCGAGCGACTTTCTCGCGGAGGTGCGCGCGCATTCGCCCGAAGTTGCGCCGTCGCTCGCACTCGCGGAGCGTGGCGATGTTGCGGGCTTCTTCGCCGCGGTGCAATCCATCTCGGTGGACGAGGGCGTGCTCGAGCGCAGCGGACGCGTGCTCGTGATCCCGGGCGACTTCGGATGGGATGACGTGGGAACGTGGGCGGCCCTGCACCGCGTGCGCCGCCGCGACGACGCCGGCAACGCGATCTTCGGCGACGTGCACAGCGTAAACGCGGCGAACAACGTCGTGCATGCGGAGGCGGGATCGGTGGTGCTCTACGGTGTGAACGATCTCGTCGTCGTGACGCGTGCAGGGCTCACGCTCGTGACGACGAAGGATCGCGCGGCGGAGCTCAAGCTGCTACTCGATGCGCTACCACCCGCGGTCCGGGACATTCCGTGACCGAGCTACACCTCTACGACGACGCGCTGGCGCGGAGCTTCGAGCCATTCGCGCTCACGCGTCCGTTCGGCGAGATGCGCGCGGGGATCGCGCTCGGCCGGGCACGTTGGGAGCGCGCACTCGACGCGAGGGCCTCGGGGTTCATCGGCGCCGAGCATCTGCGCGACTTCGAGGAGGCGGGCGCGCCGCCGGCATCGAGCGAGCTTCGCGCGGAGGCGATCATCGCCAACAGTCGGTGCATCATTCCGCTCGGCTGGAGCGCGCCGGCTGCGGACGTGTGGACCTGCGACGGCATCGTCGCCGCAGTGCGCGTCGGGAGCGCAATCGCGGTGTCGGAGCTCGCCGACGGATCGCGCTCGCTCGACACGCTGCGCGGCGCCGGTACGCGCGTGGTCGACATTCCGGGACGCTGGGTCAATGCGGTGTGGGAGCTCATCACGCAGCTGCTCGCGCAGCTCCACGATGACATCGAGGCGCTCGGCCCGCATCTCTCGTGCGAAACGCCGGAGCATGCGATCGTGATCGGCGGCGGACGCGTGTGTATCGAGCATGGCGCGACGGTCGAGCCGCAGGTGGTGTTCGACGTCACGAATGGTCCGATTCTCGTGCGGCGCGGCGCGCACGTGCGTGCGTTCACTCGGCTCGTGGGTCCGTGCGCGGTGCTCGAACATGCGAGCGTGCTCGGGGATCGCGTGCACGGCTGCTCGATCGGCGAGCACAGTGTGATTCGAGGCGAGATCTCCGAGACGATCGTGCTCGGCCACGCGAACAAGGGACACGACGGCTTCGTCGGCCACTCGTACCTTGGACGCTGGGTAAACCTCGGCGCCGGGACGATCACGAGCAATCTGAAAAACACCTACGGATCGGTGCAGCTGTGGACGCCCGCAGGTATGCGCGACACCGGCGCGAGCAAGATCGGCTCGATGCTCGGCGATCACGTGAAGACCGGCATCGGTACGCGGCTCACGACGGGAAGCGTGATCGGCGCGGGGTCGAACGTCTTCGGGTCGCAGATGCCGCCCAAGTACGTGCCGCCGTTCTCATGGGTCGATGGCAAGGAGATCAGCGACTTCCGCCTCGCGAAGTTTCTCGACATCGCGGCGCGAGCGATGTCGCGGCGGTCGGTCGTGCTCGGCGAGCGTGGACGCAGGCAGCTCAGCGCGTCGTACGCGCAGAGCCGGCGCGCGTAGCATGCGGGTGTGGATGCTGGGCAGCGGGAGCGCGGGGAACGCGGTGCTGGTGGAGAGCGGCGGCACGCGCATCCTGATCGATGCGGGCTTCCCCGTTCGTGAGCTCGCGAAGCGGCTGGCGTCGATCGGCGTGGAGGGCGAGTCGATCGAGGGTGTGATCGTGACGCACGAGCACAACGATCACGTGCGCGGCGTGTGCGCGGCCGCGAAGCGATGGAAGTGGGTCGTGTATGCGAGCGCGGGGACGATCGCCGGCCATCCGCTGTTGCAGGAGAGCTGTGCGCATTCATTCGCTGCGGGCGCGACGCTCGAGATGGGCGACATCAGCGTACAGACCGTGCGCACGCCGCACGACGGGACGGAACCCGTGGCCGTCGTCGCCACCGCACGATCGACGGGCGCGCGCGCGGGCATCGTCTACGATCTCGGCCATGTCCCCGCGTCGTACCGTCGCACCTTCGAGCGCCTCGACATCCTCGTGCTCGAGTCGAACCACGACGAAGGGATGCTGCGCGGGGGGCCCTATCCGCCCTTGGTGCAGTCGCGCATCGGCGGCGCGTATGGGCACTTGAGCAACCGGCGCGCGGGAGTATTCGCGCGCGACTGCGTGCACGCAGGGCTCTTCCACCTCGTGCTCGCGCATCTGAGCGAACGGTGCAACGATCCGGGGACCGCGCTCCGATCGATGCGCAATGCCGTAGCGCGATCGAGCTTTCGGGGGGCGCTGCACGCTGCGTCGCAGCGCGCGGTCTGCGGGCCGTTCACCGCGGGGAGAAATGCTCGCGCCGTGATCGCGGCAAGTCAGCTTGCGCTGGAGCTGTAAATAGAAGAGCCGTTCGTCCAGGGTTTGGAAGGTGAGTTCACGGGGCAAGGAGGAA
>JBDTJH010000098.1:0-5901 GCA_039935955.1 Gemmatimonadaceae bacterium | reverse complement strand
CTGTCGCGCACGAGCGCAACAGATCAACAAGAGCCATCACACAAAATTGTCACTCTCGATTGTCAAACAGCGTCGTATAAAATCCCCACGAACGAAGTTCGCGGGGAGCAGTCATTCTAGTGGCTTGAGAGACACGAGTCAACCCCGAATCACACCGTAATCGCTCCACGGTTCAACTCAGGAAAACCCCCCTCCATCAGTCGTCGTACCGATGCGGGTGCCCCGGCGGCTTCGGACGAATCCCGTCCGTGTCGTCGTACTCGTCGTCCAAGTCCACGAGGTCCAGATCAGCATCGAGATCATCTTCGTCGTCGTCGAGATCATCCTCGTCGTCGTCGAGATCATCCTCGTCGTCTTCCAGATCCTCGTCGTCCGGCTCGTCGTCGAGCGGTTCATCGTCGACATCGTCCTCGCTACGCGACCGTGGGGCCAGGCGCAACGACTCGAGCTCCTCCAGCATGACCGTACGTCTCCTGACGATAAGGGGAGCACCAGTGCGAGCGACTAGCTACAGCGAGGCCCGCTCGCGCTTCGCCTCGCGTGACAGCTTCTTCCGATCGTTCGCGTTCAAAAATCTCTTGCGCAGACGGATCGACTGAGGTGTCACCTCGATCAACTCGTCCTCTTCGATGTACTCCAGCGCCCCTTCCAAAGTCAACTCCCGCGGCGGCTCCAGCTGGATGTTTTCATCCGTGGACGTCGTCCGCATGTTCGTCAACTTCTTCTCCTTCGTCGGGTTCACGTCCATGTCCCCGGGACGGGCACTCTCCCCGATGATCATCCCCTCGTACACCGCTGTGCCGGGCGCCACGAACAACGTCGAGCGCTCCGACAGATTCGCCAGCCCGAAGGCCACCGCCGAGCCCAGCTCCATGCTCACCAGCGTCCCACGCTTCCGCCCCGCCAACGGACCCGCCCACGTGCCGTATTCCAAGAAGCGATGGTGGATGATTCCCGTGCCCCGCGTATCAGTCAAGAACTCCGACCGGTATCCAAACAATCCGCGCGCCGGGATGCGATACAGCAACCGCACCAGCCCCTGCCCCGGATTCTTCATCTCGATCATCTCGGCCTTCCGAGGCCCCAGCTTCTCGATCACCGCCCCGAGAAAGTCCTCCGGCACGTCGATCGACAGCTCCTCGTACGGCTCGAGCCGCTCGCCGTTCGGCCCTTCGCGCGTAATGACCCGCGGACGCGACACCTGAAACTCGAACCCCTCGCGACGCATCGTCTCCATCAGAATCGACAGATGGAGCTCACCACGCCCCGACACCGTCCACGTCTCCGTCGTTTCCGTATCCGCGACACGCAGCGCCACGTTCCGCTCGAGCTCCTTGAACAGCCGCTCGCGCACCTGCCGAGAGGTGACGAATTTCCCCTCTTTACCCGCGAACGGGGAATTGTTCACCATGAAGTCCACCGAGATCGTCGGCTCCTCGACCGCGATCCCCTCGAGCCGCTCCTGGTGCTCCACGTCCGTGATCGTCAGCCCGATCTCGACGCCATCGAGTCCCGCCATCGCGACGATCTCGCCCGAGGACGCTTCCTGGATCTCGATCCGCTCGAGCCCCTCGTAGGCGAACAGCTTCGTCACCTTCGCCGTCGCCGCCGCGCGCGTCGTCTCCACCGGCAGCAGCGCCACCGTATCGCCGACCCTCACGGTGCCACGCTCGATCTTGCCGATGCCCAGGCGTCCGAGATACGGCGAGTGATCGATTGTCGAGATGAGCATCTGGAATGAGCCGTTCACATCGCCCACCGCCGGCGGCACATGCTCCACGATCGCATCGAACAACGTCGAGAGATCGCCGAGGGGGCCGTCGAGATCCATCGTCGACGTGCCGTTGCGCGCGGAGGCATACACCACCGGCGCATCCAGCTGCTCGGGCGTCGCTTCGAGCTCGATGAACAGATCGAGCACCTCGTCGTGCACGCGAAGCGGATCCGCGCCAGGACGATCGATCTTGTTGATCACGATGAGCGGCGTGCGGCCGAGCGCGAGCGCCTTCCGAAGCACGAAGCGCGTCTGCGGCATCGGGCCGTCGAACGCATCGACCACGAGGAGCACACCGTCGACCATGCGAAGGATGCGCTCGACCTCGCCGCCGAAATCCGAGTGTCCCGGCGTGTCGACGACGTTGATCTTCACGCCCTTCCAGCGGATGGACGTATTCTTTGCGAGAATCGTGATCCCGCGCTCGCGCTCGAGCGGGTTCGAGTCCATCACGCGCTCGGCGACCACCTGATTTTCGCGAAAAGAGCCCGACTGACGGAGCATCTTGTCGACGAGCGTGGTCTTGCCGTGATCGACGTGTGCGATGATAGCGACGTTGCGAATTTCCATAGCCGTTAAATATAGCTGATTACGGCTATTCGAGGCTACCTCGATGGTGTCTCGATCGCGCTACCTCGCGCCCACTTTCGCCTTCCCGGCGAGGTCCGGCTTCCCCGTCGGGGGCGCAGCGACCGCAGGCGGCTCGGCCGTCGGATCGAGGAAGCTCACTTCCATGCCGCGATTCCGCAGCATGTGCGCGAAGCCGGTCTTGTCGTTGGCCTTCATGTAGGCCTCCTTCGCCTCGACCTGCCCCGCATCCACGAGATCGATGAGCGCGTCGTTCAGCGTTACCATGCCAAGTCGCTTGGAGGTCTGAATGACCGACGCAATCTGGAAGGTCTTACCTTCGCGGATCAGGTTCGCGATCGACGGAATCGAGAGCAGCACCTCGCGTGCAGCGACTCGTCCGCCGCCAACCTTCTTGCAGAGCGTCTGCGAGATCACACCGCGCAGCGACTCCGACAACATCGCGCGGACCTGCTCCTGCCGGTCAGGTGGGAACTGGTCGATGAGACGATCGATCGTACCGGCCGCCGACGTCGTGTGAAGCGTCGCGAACACAAGGTGCCCCGTCTCCGCCGTCTCGATCGCGATCGACACCGTCTCGAGATCGCGGAGCTCACCGACGAGCACGATGTCGGGATCCTCGCGCAGCGCGGCGCGAAGCGCCGTCTTGAACGAGCCGGTGTGCACGCCAACCTGCCGCTGCGTGATGATGCACTGCTTGTTCTCGTGCACGAACTCGATCGGATCTTCGATCGTGATGACGTGCTCGCTGCGCTTGCGATTGATGAGATCGATGAGTGAGCAGAGCGTCGTCGACTTTCCCGATCCTGTCGGTCCCGTCACGAGCACCAGTCCGCGCGTGAGGTAGCAGAGTTTCTGTACTTCTTCCGAGATGCCAAGCTGTTCGACGCTGACGACCTTCGCCGGAATAATGCGGAACACCGCCGCGCATCCCTTGTGCTCGCGCATCACGTTACAGCGGAAGCGTCCCGTGCCGGCAATGTCGTGGGCGAAGTCCGTGTCGCTCAAGCTGTCGAACTCGGCGCGGTTGCGCTCGGGCATGATCGACTTGACGAGCGTCTCGAGCTCGCGCGCCTGCAGCGCCGCGTTGTCGGGGAGACGAACCATCTCGCCATCGACGCGCACGATCGGCGGCTCGCCGACACGAAGGTGCAAGTCGGACGAACCACGCTGCACCATGACGCGCAGCATCCCCTCGATGCGATCGCGCTCGGCGCTCGCCGGCGGCGCGCCGACCTCGGTGTGCTGCTCCTCGACGCGCACGGACGACGACGCGCGCGCCGACGGCGCCGTATGCGTCGCTGCGCCCGCGGCGCTCGGCACGGCTTCCGTCATCGGCGTCACCGTCTTCTCCGCTGCGGCAGCCGCAGCGGCCGCTCCCTGCACGCGAACGACGGCGCGCAGTCCCTGGGCGCGCGCGGTCACGTGCACATCGAACGCGCCGTCCTCGGACGTGTACGCAAACGTCGTCTCGGCACCGCCTTCGAGATCCATGCGGGCATTTCCCGGCGCGAGCTCCTGCAGCAATCCGACCAGCTGCGCCTCGTTGAATGCGGTCTTCGTAATCGCGCGCGACGTCCCGTGCATGTCGAGCTGCGCGGGGATATCGGAGCGGAGCATGAGGGCGCTCGCGCGATGCGAGACGAGGGCGGCGAGGAAGCGATCCAGTTGAGCCATGATCAGTCCAGTGGGCGGACGCGCTCGATCATCTTTCGATTGATCAGGCGGACACCCTCATCGGTTCGGAGCGCCATGAAGCGATCCGTGCAGTGATTGATGTAGTCGAGCACGCGGGGTCGCGACGCACGCACTTCGAGCCGCATCGACCCGATGTGTGTGGCGCCACCCGCGAGGGTGACTTGGAGCAACGCCGTGGGAGCGCTTCCGGGGAGCTCTTCGCCGGCTTGGGCACCGTCGAGGATGATCTCGAGAACCCGGTCCTTGGCGATGAGCAGTACTTCACCAGTTGGGAGCCCGAGCGGGAAGAATGGCTCGAGCTCGTTGAGCAGCTGAAGCGGGTCTTCGAGACCGCCCGGAGGGTAGATCTGCGGCGCGAAGAGACTGCCGCTCAGCGCCTCGCCCCCCACCATCGTGATCGAGACCGCTACGCGCTCTTTCTCGATCCGAACGTCGTTCCACAGCTGCGACGGGGCCACGAAGGTTTCCTCACAATAGTCTGTGGGGAGACGAGCCTTTCATGTCCACCGTCACGGTTCGGCGCGCAATGCACGAAGATGAAAACTTTCTGGGCGGCAATATGCCCGAAATGGCGCCTCCGCGACTGAATTCGGGGCCGATCAGGCGTGCAGGTGCAGCTCCCGCTCGTACATCTCCTTTCGCTCCAGCTGCACCGTGACGTGCTGGATCCCGAAGAGTCGCATCGCGTCCAGGACGTGCTCGAGGACGTGCTGGTGGCGCTCCGGCTCCCGAACGATCGCGTGCACGCTCATCGCGATCACGTTGGACGTGACCGTCCAGACGTGGAGGTCGTGCACGGACTCGATCCCCGGGATCTGCGTGAGCTGGTCTCGAACCGAGGCGGCCGAGATGTGCGCGGGGGTGGACTCGAGCAGGACGTCCGTCGAGTCGCGCACAAGCGTCCACGCCCCGCGGAGGATGAGGGCGCTCACCACGATAGACGCGATGGTGTCGGCGGCGAGCCAGCCGAACTCTCTGATCAGGAGCGCAGCGACGATGGTGCCGACGAAGCCGAGGAGGTCGCCGAGGATGTGGAGGTAGGCACCGCGGACGTTCATGTTGTCTTCGCCGCTCGGATGGAGCACCCACGCGGAGATGGCATTGGCGACGAGTCCGACGACGGCAACACCGAGCATGAGTCCGCTCTGCACCGGCTCCGGGGTGCGAAGCCGGCTCACGGCCTCCCAGATGATCCACACCGAAATCAGCAGGAGCGTTGCGCCGTTCAGGAAGGCGGCGAGGATCTCGAGGCGGAGGTATCCGTAGGTGCGTTTGTCCGTTTCGGGACGCTGGCTGAACCAGGCGACGAAGAGCGAGAGCGCGAGGGCCGCGACGTCGGTGAGCATGTGGCCGGCGTCGGCGATCAGCGCGAGCGAGTTGGCGTAGAATCCGCCGACGGCCTCCGCCACGAGAATGACGGCGGTGATCGCGAGCGCGATCCGGAGCCGGCTGACGGAGCTGCCTTCGCCGTGCGAGTGACTGTGGCCCGCGTGCGAATGCCCGTGCGAATGGCCCGTGTGGCTATGGCCGTGCGCATGTGAATGTGCCATGGCTGAAAGCTCCACCGCGCGAGCGGGCGGGGCTAGGTGCGGGTGCGCAATGGGTTCTTGGTGTTTGGGAAATCCGAGCAGCCTCGCAGGGATGCAAGGCATTAACTGCTGGAGATACGGACAACAAGCGGAAAGAGGCACGGACAACTAACGGAAACTCCGAATGGTCTTGACCCGGTTTTGTGGACACAGGGTTATGAACGATTATGCAGCATGTGCGTGGAGTTGGGCCTCGTATTGCGCGGGGCTGAGATAGCCTAACGTCGAGTGCCGACGGCGGCGATTGTACCA
>JBDTJH010000097.1:0-15455 GCA_039935955.1 Gemmatimonadaceae bacterium | reverse complement strand
ACCGTTGGATCGCCAAGGATGCCGAGCTGGCGAGAGTGGATGTGTCGGGCGACGAGCGCGCGAACGACGGTATCTGCGACACCTCGAGCGCGCGCGACGCGGGTGACCTGCAGCAGCGCCGTCGCGGGAGAGACGTGCGGGTCGAGTCCCGATCCCGATGATGTCACCATGTCGGATGGGATCTGTCCCTTCACACCGCCGTCCTGCGCGACGACGCTGTCGACGGCCTGCGCCACGAGCGTGTCTGCGAGCTTCGCATCCGTCGGCCCCTTGTTCGTGCCGCCTGACGCGGTCGCGTCGTAGCCTGCGCCAGCGGCGGACGGCCGCCCGTGGAAGTAGTCGGCCGACACGAACGACTGTCCGATGAGCGAGCTGCCGACGACCTGACCATTTACAGTCAGGACCGAACCGTTCGCCTGCCGTGGAAAGAGCAGCTGCGCGAGCCCAGTCACGATGCCGGGGTATACGACTCCGGTGATCACGCAGAGCACGACCGTCATCACGACCGCGGGACGAAGCTGTTTGCGCAGCATGTTGGACATGACGGTCATACGAGCCTCGTAAACACGAGAATGACGTCGAGCAGCTTGATGCCGACAAAGGGCACCACGAGGCCGCCGACTCCGTAGATGAGCAGGTTGCGGCGCAGAATCACCGCTGCGCTCGCGGGGCGATACCGCACTCCGCGGAGCGCGAGCGGGATCAGCGCGATGATAATAAGTGCGTTGAAGATCACGCTCGAGAGAATCGCCGACTGCGGCGAATGGAGATGCATCACGTTGAGCGCGTTGAGCGCGGGATAGGTAATTGCGAACATGGCCGGAATGATCGCGAAGTACTTTGCCACATCGTTGGCGATCGAGAATGTCGTGAGCGACCCGCGCGTCATGAGCAGCTGCTTCCCGATCTCCACGATCTCGATGAGCTTCGTGGGATTCGAGTCGAGGTCGACCATGTTGCCGGCCTCCTTCGCCGCCTGCGTGCCGCTGTTCATCGACACGCCGACATCTGCCTGCGCGAGCGCGGGCGCGTCGTTCGTCCCATCGCCCGTCATCGCAACGAGCTTCCCTCCGCTCTGCTCACGCTTGATCAGCGCCATCTTGTCCTCCGGCTTCGCCTCCGCCAGGAAGTCATCGACGCCGGCTTCCTGCGCAATTGCCGCCGCCGTGAGTGGATTGTCGCCGGTGATCATGATCGTTCGGATGCCCATCGCACGCAGCCGGTCGAAGCGCTCACGCATGCCGCCCTTCACCACGTCCTTGAGATAGACGACACCGAGCGTCCGCGCCTTTCCATCGATGCTCTCCGCGACCACGAGCGGTGTACCGCCGATCTTCGCGATCCGCTCGACATGCGACTGCAGCTCGACCGGAATTCCGCCGCCGTTCTCGCGCACCCACTTCGCGACCGAGTCGCCGGCGCCCTTCCGCAACTGCATCGCGCCCATGTTCACGCCACTCATGCGGGTCGAAGCGCTGAAAGGCACGAACTCCATCTCGTGCGCGTGCGCAGGCCTGCTGCCGTCGTCGCCCAGCGCGCGGCCGCGTAGCCCGAACTGTTCCTTCGCGAGCACTACGATGCTGCGTCCCTCGGGCGTCTCATCCGGCAGCGACGCGAGCTGCGCGCGATCCGCGAGCTCCTCGAGCGTCACGCCGCTCACCGGCACGAACTCCACCGCCTGGCGGTTGCCGAGCGTGATAGTACCGGTCTTGTCGAGCAAGAGCGTATTCACGTCGCCGGCCGCCTCGACCGCACGACCGCTCATGGCGATCACGTTCTGCTGGATCATGCGATCCATTCCCGCGATGCCGATGGCCGAGAGGAGCCCGCCGATCGTCGTCGGGATCAGGCAGACGAGCAGCGCAACGAGCACCGGAATCGCGACATTGCCTCCCGAGTAGATCGCAAATGGCTGCAGCGTCGCGACCGCGAGCATGAAGATGATCGTGAGCCCCGACAGCAGGATCGTCAGCGCGATCTCGTTCGGCGTCTTCTGACGCGATGCGCCCTCGACCAACGCGATCATGCGATCGATGAACGTCTCGCCGGGGTTTGCGGTGATGCGGATGACGAGGAAGTCCGAGAGCACCTTCGTGCCGCCCGTGACCGCGGAGCGATCGCCGCCCGCCTCGCGGATGACGGGCGCCGACTCGCCGGTGATCGCCGACTCGTCGACGCTCGCCACGCCCTCGGTGACCTCGCCATCGCCCGGGATGATGTCCCCCGGCGTGCAGATGACGTAGTCACCGCTCCGAAGCGAGGTGCCGGAGACGAGCTCGCTCGAAAGATGATCAGTGGGATCCTCGAGCTTCTTTGCATGCGTCTCCGTGCGCGCCTTCCGGAGCGAATCGGCCTGCGCCTTGCCTCGCCCCTCCGCCATCGCTTCCGCGAAATTCGCAAAGAGAACGGTGAACCAGAGCCAGATGGCGATCTGGATCGTGAAGCCGCTGCCGCCGCGATGGCCGGTGACGTCGACGGCGAGCACCGCCGTCGTCAGCACGCTGCCGAGGAGCACGACGAACATCACGGGATTCCGCACCATGTGGCGCGGCGAGAGCTTGCCGAACGCCTCTCGCATCGCGCGGAAGACGATTGTGCGATCGAAGAGCGAGCGTTTCCTCGGGGTCATGTTAGAACACCCTCCCGGCCAGCATCGAGAGGTGCTCGACGATTGGTCCGAGCGCGAGTGCCGGAAAGAAGGTGAGGGCACCGACGATGATGATCACGCCGATGAGCAGCGCGACGAACAGCGGTCCCGTGACTGGGAATGTGCCCGTACTCGGCGGCGCGATCTTCTTCGCAGAGAGAAAGCCGCCGAGCGCGATCATCGGGACGACGAGCGCGAAGCGGCCGAAGAGCATCGTGATGCCGAGTAGTGTGTTGTAGTAGTAGGTGCCTCCGGTGAGCCCGGCAAACGCGCTACCGTTGTTGCCGGCGGCAGACGTGAACGCGTACAGAACCTCGGACAGCCCGTGGGGACCCGAGTTGTTGAGCCCCTTGAGGCCATCAGGGAGAACCACCGACGCCGCGGCGCCCAGGAGTATCAGCGCGGGGAGCGCGAGCACGTAGAGCATCGCCATCTGCACCTCGGGCGCCTGGATCTTCTTGCCGAGGTACTCGGGTGTGCGGCCGACCATCAGTCCAGCGATGAACACGGTGAGCACCACCATGATCAGCATGCCGTACAATCCGGAGCCGACGCCGCCGAAGATCAGCTCACCGAGCTGGATGTTGACGAGGGGCACCATCCCGCCGATCGGCGTGAACGAGTCGTGCATCGAGTTCACGGCGCCGCACGATGCGTCGGTCGTGACCGTCGCGAAGAGCGCGGAATTCGCAATGCCGAAGCGAACTTCCTTGCCCTCCATGTTGCCGCCCGGATTCACCGCGCTCGCCGCGACGTCCACTCCGCGGGCCGCGTGAACGGGATTTCCGCGTGCCTCGGCCCAGTACGCGGTCGACACGCCGGCGAAGAAGAGCACGAACATCGCCGCCCACAGCGCCCAGCCGTGCTTCGCGTTCTTCACCATGCGGCCGAAGGTGTACGTGAGGCCGGCCGGGATCGCGAAGATCGCGACCATTTGCCAGAGGTTCGTGAGTGGCGTCGGATTCTCGAACGGGTGCGCGGAGTTCGCGTTGAAGAAGCCACCACCGTTCGTGCCGAGCTGCTTGATCGCCTCCTGGCTCGCGACAGGACCCATCGCGATGACCTGCTTCGCGCCCTCGAGCGTAGTCGCGGTGAGATACGCGCTGAAGTTCTGGATCGCGCCCTGGTGCACGAGCGCCAGCGCCATGATCGTCGAGAGCGGGATGAGGATGTAGAGCATCCCGCGCACGAGATCGACCCAGAAGTTGCCGAGCTTCCCCGCGGAGCGAAGCGCGATCCCGCGCGCGAGCGCCATCGCGCCACAGAGGCCCACGGCGGCAGACGCGAAGTTATGGAAGGCGAGCTGCGTCATCTGGGAGAAGTACGACATCGTCGACTCGCCGGCATACGACTGCCAGTCCGTATTCGACGTGAACGACGCCGAGGTCTCGAACGCCTGCCGGTCCGTAACGGCCGCGAGTCCCTGCGGGTTGAGCGGCAGGAGGTGCTGGAGCCGCAGCGCGACGTACGTCAGCAGCATCGAGACGAGGCTGAAGCACATCAGACTCGCCGCGTAGCGAGTCCAGTGCTGATCCTCGCTCGGGTCGATGCCGCTCAGCCGGTAGATCGCACGCTCGACGTGGCGCAGCCAGTGCATCGTGCCGTCGAAGACGCGAAGGATGTAGACGCCGAGCGGCTTCGTCAGCGCGAGTACGAGCGCGGAGAAGATGGCGATCTGGAGCCAGCCGTTGGCTGTCATGTCA
Organism: Gemmatimonadaceae bacterium; assembly: GCA_039935955.1. Lineage (GTDB taxonomy): Bacteria > Gemmatimonadota > Gemmatimonadetes > Gemmatimonadales > Gemmatimonadaceae > FEN-1250. The sequence goes on along the minus strand of JBDTJH010000097.1, from coordinate 11,105 downwards.
GAAGCGATCCGGCCGCAGGAGCGAGTACACCAGATACACGAGCACGCACGCCGCGATGAAGGCAGCGATCGAGGACTCGATCGTCATGCGTCCTCCGCGGGCGCGTCGGTGGCGGCGCCGAGCGACGCGCAGCCCGCGATATATGCGAGCATGAGCACGAAGAAGACGACGGTACCGATGACGTAGAACAGGTCGTACATGAAACCCTCCTTCGGGAAACCCCCGCGAGCGGGGCACGAGGGGAGGGTATCGACTACGGCATTAACGCGGCGTGAAAATCCGCGCTGGGGGATATGAAAATCTCATGAAAGCCGCCGCGTGCAGTTGCGCCCCTCCACGCGCAATCAGCTCAGCGATGGAGCGTCTGCAGCGGCGAGCTCGAAGCTGAAAACGCTCCCTCCGCCCTCGCGAGACGTGTAGCGCACGGCTCCCCCCTGCGCCTCCGCAAGCCCGCGCGCGATTGCGAGGCCGAGCCCCGCGCCCCCTGCATCGGGACGCGTACCGGCCGGCCGATAGAACGGCTCGTAGATGAGCGTCTCCTCGCCGCGCGGAATACCCGGGCCACGATCGAGCACCTCGAACACGAGACGATCGTCGCGCCGCGCGACCGATAGCTCGATCGCGGTGTGCGCCGGCGAGTACTTGAACGCGTTCTCGATGAGATTCACGAGCACCCGCACCGACTGCACGAGATCGAAGTGTCCGAGCAGGAGTGGCGCCCCCTCGTCCACGAGCACGTGCAGCTCGCGATGCTCCAGCACGCCGCCGAGCCGCTGTCGCGCGGCCGCGACGAGCTCCTCCGCCGCGTTGAGCTCCACGCGCACCGGCATCGCGTTCGCCGCGATGCGCGAGAGGTCGAGCAGATCTCCGACGAAGCGTGAGAGACGGTCGGCCTCCTCCTCGATCGATCGCGCGTCGGCATCGCCGCCGAGAGCGAGCCGGTGGGCGAGCGCCTTGATCGTCGTGAGCGGCGTTCGGAGGTCGTGCGACACCGTCGCGATCAGCGCCGACTTGAGCGCGTCTGCCTGACGGAACGCCTCCGCACGCTCGGCCGCCGCCACGAGCCGCACGCGCTCGACGCCGAGCGCGGCGTAGTACGAGAGCGCGCGCAGAAACTCCCGCTGATCGGCGCGCAGGTTGATCTGCTCCCGATGCACGATGCGAAGGACGCCGACGACGCGCGCACGCGCGAGTAGCGGCACGAGCAGGACGCGCACATCGCCCTGCGACAGCCACGGATCGCCGTCCGCTTCCCATCCGGTCGTCCCCACCTGCGACGTCTGATCGCCGCGCATCACAGCCGGCAACCCGCGCTCGGCAACCCACGCGGTGAGTCCATCGGCGTTGAGGTCGGCTTTCGCACCCTCTGGCGGCGCGGCGCCGGCGCGCGCGAGCAACGTCATCGGCTGCGAGTCTGCGGCACCTCCAGTGGAATGTGCGAGAATCTCGCATCGCTCCACGCCGAGTGTCGCACGGATCACTTCCGCAATCGCATCGAGTGCCTCCGGCGCCACACCCGCGTTCAGCGTCTCGGCGCCGAGGATCGAGAGGCGCTCGATCTCGCTCGCGCGTCGCTGCGCGGCGGATGCGCGCTCCTGCGCGGTGTTGAGCAGCTGCGTCGCCACGAGGCTCGTGACGAGAAACGAGAGCAGCACGAGCCAGTCGAGCGGATTGCGCACCGCGAGCGTGCCGTACGGCAGCAGGAAGATCGTGTCGAATGCGAAGAAGGCGATCGCTGCAAGCGTCAAGCCGACGGCGCGTCCACCCGTCGCGCTGCCGCCCAGCACGAGCACGAGATACAGAAGCGCGACGTGCGCTTTGTCGAGCTGATCGCGCAGCAGATACATCGCGAGCGTCGACAGCGCGAACGCTGCGAGCCACCCCGCCCAGGCGAACCGTCTCCCGCGGCTCACTGTGCCAACGACGGTGCGAGCGCCGGGCGCTTCACGAAGTGCCAGACCCCGGCGTGAAAGGCAAGTGTGGCGAGCGTCGCAACGACGAAGGTCGGCGCGATCGACCACGAGCCGATCGCCACGCCGACGACGAGCACGAACACCGTGTACGAGAACAGTCCTGTGAGCAGTCCGCGCAGGAAGGTGCTCGCCGCCGCCGCGCCGTCATGTTGATGCGTGAAGGAGACGAGAATCATCGATGCGACCGGGAACGGTGTGATGAGTCCACTCACGCGTGGGCTGACGACGGTCGAGATGCTGGCGAGCACCCACACGAGCGCGGCGGCGAGCACCATGCGTAGCGGGATGTCCCAGGCGGGCGACCGCCTTCCCGCGGCCTTCGCCGAGGCGGGCGGCATCATGCGCAACGAGAGCGCGAGTACCGCGCAGGCAAGCAGGTAGGTGAATCCGATCGGCGGCGCGTGGAGATGCTGCAGCGCCCACGTGCATGCGAGAAATGCGGCGCATGCCAGGGTGCAGCACGGGAGCCACGAGGCACGTCGCGCGGCCCACGCGTAGGTGAGCGTGAACGCGGAGAGGGAGATCGTCGCAAGCAGCGCACCGAGGCATGCCTGCGAAGTGAACGCGGCGCCGCGCTCCAACGCATAGGTGAGCATCACCGGGCCCGAGAGCAGCGGAAGCGCGACGAACCATCCGCCGGCACCGACGCCCCACCTCGTGCCGATCCAGCTCGCGACACCGATCAATGCGGCAGCCGCGGCCATCCCGATCATGGTGTGCAAGGTGAGCATCTACGCTCCGGCGGGCTCGCTGTCGAAGCGGTAGCCGACGCCCGCGTCGGTGAGCAGCAGACGAGGATGATACGGGTCCGCCTCGAGCTTGCGCCGCAGATGCGCGATGTAGACGCGGAGATATCCCTGCGGGTCGCCATACGACTGTCCCCAGACCTTGTGGAACAGCTGCCGATGCGTGAGCGTGCGGCCGTCGTTCGTCACGAGCTCGTGCAGCAGCTCCCACTCGGTGGGCGTGAGATGCACGACTATACCGCCGCGGCGCACGATCTTGCGCCCGAGATCGATCTCGAGATCGTCGACGCGGATCGGCACATCGCCGCCAGGGACGGGCCGCATGTGCGCGCGTCGCAGCTGCGCACGGATGCGCGCGCGGAGCTCCGGGACGCCGAACGGCTTGGTGACGTAGTCGTCGGCGCCCGCATCGAGGAGCTTCGTTTTCTCCGCTTCGGAGTGCCGCGCGGAAAGCACGAGAATCGGTGCGCTCGACCATTCGCGCACCGCGCGGCACACGTCAACGCCATCCATGTCGGGAAGTCCGAGGTCGAGCACGATGAGCTGGGGCCGGCTTTCGAGCGCGGCACCGATCCCTTCCGTGCCGGTGGACGCCTCGACGACGGCCACTCCATCCGCGACGAGTGCGTCGCGTAGCAGCGCCCGAATCTTCGCCTCATCATCCACAATGAGCACCGTGTCGAGCGCGGCCGCCATTACGCCAGCGATGTGACGCGATTCGAAATCTGTACCGAGTTGCCGGCGGGATCCTTCACGTTGGCGAAGTGCAGCCCGCCGGCGTCGTGCACGGGTCCGAACTTCAGCCCGTCCTGCTCGCAGGCGAGCACGAAGGCCGGCACATCGGCAACGCCGAAGACGATCTTCATCGCGGCGCCGCTCTTCTGCGCCCGACTCGCCTGATGCAGCGCGAGCACGCAGCCGCCGCCCTCGCTGATGAGCTCCACCCAACCCTTCTCGTCGGACGGCAGCGCCTTCATGCCGAAATAGCGCTCGTAGAAGCGGGTGACCTTCGGCAGCTCCTGCACGTACATGATGATCCGTACTATTGATATTGCCACGGTTCGTGAGACCTCGATCGACGTGATGGACGTGGGCGCGGCATGGAGATCATGCTGCGTGCCTCCTTGAATCATGCCATCGGAAGTCGTCGCGCGACACGGGCGCGCCGCAATCAGCCCGGCGGCTCGATCTGCGCGAGGTCGGTGCGCGCGAACACGCGTCCGAGCCACCGGATGACCAGCCACAGCTCTCCGAAGGCGATGAGCGCGCCCACGGGCGCCGCCGGCACGAACGCCCACACACCCAACCCGCGCGAGGTCATCGCGCCGATACCGCCGGCGATCAGCGTCGAGACGATGATCGGCAGGAGCAGCGCAACGAGCGTGACGATGAGCGAGACGAAAATGGCGAGCACGTTCTGGCCCATCGCTTCGATTCCCGCCGCGCGGCCATCACCGAGTCGCACCCAGCCCGGGAAGAGCAGAGCTGCACCATTCGCGACGGTAAGTGAGATCGCGTTGAGCGTGGGGAGCGCGACGAGCGCGATCAACACCGCGGGCGCGACCGGCACCGGCGCGTGTCGGTCGAACGACGAGAGAAGGGCCGCGAGCGCGAGGAGCAGATACTGCATCGTCGTCAGGATCGCCGCCGTGCTCGCGATCTCTGCCCCCACGATCATCGATCCCCGCAGCGGGTAGGTGCGGAGCTGATCGAGCTGCAGCAGATCCTGCCGCAGATCGGCGCGCACGAAGCCGGGGCCGAGGATCACGAGCATCACGATCGGGATGGCGCAGAGTGTTTCACCGATCGACGCGAGCTCGCTCCAGTCGCCTACCTCCGAATACACGGCCGTTCCGATCACGGCGATTCCGCAGACGAGAAGCGCCAGCGTGGTGAGGCGGAGCGCGCGCGTGTACGCGAGCACGTTCTTCCAGATGATCGCGATCGCCGGGTGACCGGTGGGCGCGAGCGGAAACCATGGACGCGGCACCGCGCCTTCTGCGCTCGCGATGGGACGGCGGCGCACGTCACGCGTCGAGGTGACCACCCGTGCGCGCTTCGCGGCGGCGTCCGCGACGGCCTCCTCGAACGCGGCATCGGTGCGCGTGACCCACGGATAGTGCGCCGCCATCAGCACGAACGCGGGAAGGATCGCGAACAGCCAGTGTTTCGCAGAATCAGCGAAGAGCGGAGCGACGAGCAGGCGAAAAGGGAAGAGGATCGTGGCGAGCGGCTGGCTCGTGGAGAGCCGCGCGAGCGCGTCGCCGCCTTCGCCGATCATCATTGCCGTACGAATCATCGGGATCGAGCGCACGATCGTCCAGCCAACGACGAGCACCGTCGCCGACACGATCGCGACCGGGATGGCGTTGTTGCGCATCCCGCGCGAGCCGTGCGATACGGCGCTCGTGCGCACGAGCGAGGCGCCGACGCGATGCAGGTACATCGTCGACAGGATGATCCAGAGCGAGATCGCGCGCATCCAGAACGGCAGCGACGTTCCGCCGCGGCGAAGGAGGATCACCCAAATGAGGACGCTGAAGAGCACGACGATCTGCGCCTGCGCCACCTTGTAGCGCACCAGCGACCCGCGCGACAGCGGCGCCGGAAAGAGCAGCTGCACCTCGGCCTCCGAAAACACCAGGGCCGGGCGGTCGCTGCCAAAGACCCATCCGCTCGCGATGGTGACGAAGATGATCGCGGTGTAGATGAGCTGCCCCGGCGGGCTCGACGTCGAGCCGACGAGCGGGCTCGGCATCCGCGAGTTGAAGAGCAGCGTACCGAAGTACAGCGCGCCCGCGAGTACGGCGAGCAGGTAGCGCGGCTGCTTGAGGCGGGCGAGCTGCCCGCGCAGGCGATTGCGCGCGCTGTGCCAGAGCAGGTAGCGAAGCGCGTCGTTCACGCCGGTGCGCTGGACGAGTCGGAACGCTCGCCCTCCTCGATGAGCGCGAGGAAGACGTCCTCGAGCGCGAGCCCGGCGAGATCTGGACGTTCCGCTACTATTTCCGCGAGTGAGCCGATCGCGATGACGCGCCCGCGCTGCATGACGAGGAGTCGCGTGCAGAGCTCCTGCACGAGATGTAGCAGGTGCGAGCTGAGCACCACGGCCGCGCCGGCGCGCGCACGCGCGGCGATCGTGGATTTCATGCGACGCATCCCCGCGGGATCGAGCCCCGTGAGCGGCTCGTCGAGCAGGAGCGCCGATGGTTCGTGCAGCAGCCCGCACGCGATCGCGAGCTTTTGCCGCATGCCACGCGAGAGGGCGGCGGGGAGCGCGCCGCGCTTCTCGAGCAGCTCGAGCTCGACGAGCAGCGGCTCGATGCGCGCAGGTGCGTCGGCCACGCCATAGAGGCGCCCGATGAAGCGCAGATGCTCCTCGACGGTGAGATGCTCGAATAGCTGCGGCTCGTCGGGGATGAAGGCGAGCAGTGCCTTGGCACGCTCGGGGGCGGTGGCGACGTCGAAGCCGCCGATGCGCACGGTGCCGCTCGTGGGAACGATGATCCCCGCGATGCTCCGAAGCGTCGTGGTCTTGCCGGCGCCGTTCGGGCCGACGAGCCCCAGCACCTCGCCCGGCGCAACGGTGAACGACAACCCTCGCACGGCCTCGAACGAGCCGTAGCTTTTGGTGAGCTTATCGACCTCGATCACGAAATCGGCACGGAGTGACGAGGGAGGTATGAGTGAGAGGCGGAGCGAGTGGGCATGACGAATCCTAACTCCAGCGAGCCATCCGAATGACGACGCGAAGTGGACGAAGGCGCGGGGTGCTCGCGACGATCGTCGTCGTGCTCGTGGCTATGCTGGTGATCAGCTGGGTGCTCGGATCGCTGCTCGTGCGCTCGACGAATTCCGAGGTCGACGCGTCTCGAGCGCCCGCCGAAGATGTGACGATCGTGACCGCCGATGGACTCGCGCTGGGGGGACGTTCAGGCGGCCCGTCGCCGTGATCGGCATCTCGCTCGGCGGCGCCGCCGCGCTGATCGGCGAGGATGGTCCGGTGCCGGCCGACGCGATGGTGCTGCAGGGCGTGTACTCCGACATTCGGCATACGATTCGGAATCGCATGGCCTCGATGATCTCGCGCGTGCCGGCGATTCTGTTCGAGCCGATGTTGAGCTATCAATCGCGGCTGAGGTTTGGTGTGTGGCCATCGCGACTGTCGCCGCTGGATGGTCTTCGTCGCTATCGCGGGCCGGTGCTCGTGATCGGTGGGGCGAGTGATCCATTCACTCCGCCCGAGGAGACCCGCCGGATGTTCGACGCTGCGCCCGGGCGTAAAACGCTGTGGCTCGCGCCGGGCGCGGATCACGAAGGGATCTCGGATCTGTCCACGGAAGCGTATCGCATGAAGCTCCTCTCCTTTCTCCGGGAATCGATCGGCGCACCGTAGCGGGGAGTGCAACGGCACGTCGCGCGATTGCGTTGGTACCAGTACACGAACTTTCACTCCTTTTATCTTTCCGCCATGCGCCTCTCTGCTCTCGCCATGACTCTCCCCGCCGCGCTGATCTTCGCCGGCGTGACTGCCTTTGCACCCGCGCCGGCTGCCGAGCGCTTTCATGCGCATCTGGTGCGGGCCGAGCCCGCGGTGAACGACACGATTGCGACGACGCCGACGGCGGTGAAGCTCTGGTTCTCGGAGCCGCTCGAGCTGGCGTTGAGCCGCGTGCGCATCGTCCGCGTAGGTGGCGACACCCTGAAGACCGGCGCGCTTCGTCACGAAGGCTCGGAGCCGGCCACCGCGTCGCTCGACTTTGCGGCGCCGGCGACTGCCCCGGGCACCTATGTAGTGACGTACCACGTGGTGGCGCGTGACGGGCACCCGACGACGGGGAGCTATAGTTTCGTGTTGAAAGGCGCTGGGGCGAAGTAACTCTGTCGACTGCAGTAAGTCACCAGTCGGTGACTAATGGCCGTCTGCGTCCAGGAGCGCGCGCGTCATGGCGCCGAGCAACTTCTCGATCCGTCGCCAGCCTGCGGGGGCGGCGGGGTCGAAGCGCGGCGACGGCGCGGCTCCGCGCCTGTCGGGGGACGACTGTGCAGCGCGCAGCGCGAACATGGTCAGGGCGGCGCTGAGCAGCTCGATCAGTGCTGCCAGGTCCACGTACGGCGGAACACGATGTTCGGTCTTGAGCCCCGCGATCAGCTTCGCGTGCTGCTCCTCTCGCTGCTCGGCGGTCGCCGGAGCCAGCGAGTTGGTGGCTGCCTCGAGCTCGGATACGGCGGATTGAAGCATCAAAGCACCGCCTGAGAGCGCGGCCCATTCCTCGAGCAGCAGCGATTGCACCGCCTCCGCCAGCGACCCGTCGCCTCCATTTTCCTCCACCGAGAGCTCGACCCTGGGCCAAAGCATTCGCTCAGTCCCCAACGCCTCCAGCACGCCATCGAGACCGCCGAAGTAGCGGTAGATGAGCACCTTGTCGCAGCCTGCGGCGACCGCCAGAGCATTGACGCCGAGGTGGGCGATACCGTGCGAGGCGACGATAGCGGCGGCGCTATTAATGATGGCGGCGCGGGTGGCGAAACGGTCACGGGTCATAATCGCTCAAGTCACTGTGTGGTGACAAGATATTGTCACTGACTAGTGACTTGCAACAGCTTTCGCACGCTCGCGGACCTTTTTTGCTCCAACCCTGCTATCCAGCGGGGCCAGCTACTGGCTCATCGCTTGCACGTCTGTCCCTGAACGCCCGCTTTCCATTCGGGCTGCTGGTTCATTATGATATAGCCCCCACCCCACGTGTGCGCACCTCTGCGCGCGCGCGTGGTCGCGTGGGATTCCCGACACAAAGAGTGGTTGATGCGCGCTGCACACTGGTCGACAATGCGTTCGTTCGTTGGCGCGCTCACGGGCGCGGTCGTGCTGCTTTCCTGCGGCGGCGGCGATCCGACCGGACCTGGTGGCGGGGGCGCCGGCGTCACCATTGCTCCTGCAAGTGCATCGATCGCGCTGGGTGCGAGCCTCACGCTCGTCGCGACTGTGAAGGACGGCAATGGCAACCCCGTGTCCGGCGCGAGCATCTTCTGGAGTAGCGAGAACACCGCGAAGGCGACCGTGTCGTCCACGGGCATCGTCACTGGTATCGATACGGGCACCGTGCGCATCGCCGCGAGCTCGGGGGGACACTCCGGCGTTGCGACGATCACCATCGTCCCGCCCTCCGTCGCGTCGGTGAGCGTGACGCCGCCGAGCGCGGCGATCAATGTCGGGGGAACCGTCCACTTCCAGGCGCAACCGCTCGATGCATCGGGGAAGCTTCTCTCCGATCGCACCGTCACATGGGCATCGGGGAACGCAAGCATCGCGACGGTCGACAACACGGGACTCGTCACGGGAGTATCGACGGGCGCCACGACGATCAGTGCGACGAGCGAAGGGAAGACGGGCACCGCGGGCGTCGCCGTCGCTGCTGCAGTTGCCGCAAGCATCACCGTCGCACCGACGAGCGTAACGATCACGACGGGACAAACGTCGCAGCTCACCGCGATGGTGAAGGATGCGGGCGGCGCCGTGATCTCCGGCGCGCCGGTTTCGTGGAGCGTCGACCATTCCAACATTGCGCTCGTGTCGTCGAGTGGGCTCGTGACCGGGCAGAGCGCGGGCACCGCAACCGTCACCGCGACGAGCGGCGCCGCGCACGTAGACGTCGGAGTTACCGTCACGCTCCCGCCGGCGAATGCGGTCATCATCTCGCCGTCGACCTTCTCGCTGCTCGTCACGCAGCGACAGCAGCTCACCGCCACGGTCACCGACGCTGGCGGCAACGCGCTCCCCGGCCAGACGGTTACGTGGATGTCGAGCAACGTCAACGTCGCCATGGTCGGCTCGACCGGGCTCGTGATTGCCGTCGCGCCGGGCACCGCAACGATCACGGGCACGAGCGGATCCGTCTCGGGCGTCTCGAACGTGACGGTGTCGCTCGTTCCCGTACGACACGTCACTGTCGACCCCGATGCGCTCTCGTTCACGCAGGGGGATCCGGCCCAGCAGTTGACGGTGACGCTGCTGGACTCGATTGGTGGAACGCTGTCGCCGACGGGTCGCCCCGTGACCTTCGCATCGAGCAATCCAGGCATCGCGACCGTCAGCGGCACGGGGCTCGTCACGCCGGTCGCACCGGGGAATGCGGTCATCACGGTGACGCAGACGGGCTCAGGGCTCACGGCGACGGTAACAGTCACCGTTGTGGAGATACCGGTGGCATCGGTCACGATCGCGCCGCCGCTCGACACGCTGATCGTCGGTCAAGCCGTGCAGCTCGTCGCCACGGCTCGGGATGCAGGGGGCAACGTACTTGCCCGCGCGTTCCTATGGAACGGAAGCGATGACAACGTCGCCTCCGTATCAAGCAGTGGAAGAGTGACAGCGCTCGCGCCAGGCACGATGACCGTCACCGCGACGAGCGGGGGGAAAACCGGAACCGCAACGATCGTCGTGCTCGCCGTTCCGGTTGCGAGCGTCACGATCTCGCCGACGACCGCATCGGTGCTCGTCGGTTCGAGCACGGCCGCGTTCACGGCGGTCGTCAAAGATGGAAGCGGCAACGTGCTCAACGGCCGCGCGATCACCTTTGCATCGAGCAATACGGCCGTCGCAACAGTCGACGCGAACACCGGTATCGCAACCGGCGTCACGCCGGGCACGACGACGATCACCGCGTCGAGCGAAGGGAAGACGAGCAACAACGCGACGCTCACCGTCTCCGCGGTGCCCGTCGCGAGCGTCACGATCTCGCCGACGACACAGAGCGTCGTGGCGGGCAGCAACACGCCGGCGTTCACCGTCGTCACGAAGGATGCGGGCGGCAACGTCCTCACCGGCCGCACGATCGCCTTCGCCTCGAGCAACACCGGCGTGGCGACGATCAACGCGTCGGGCGTCGCCAGCGGAGTCTCCGCCGGCACCACGACGATCACCGCCTCGAGCGAAGGCGTCACCAGCAACGGCGCGACGCTCACTGTCACGCCCGTCCCCGTCGCCTCCGTCGACATCGCTCCGCCGATTGCCTCCACGAACGCCGCGACGCCGGTTCAGTTCAGCGCGACTCCGCGCGATGCGGGCGGCAACGCGCTCACCGGTCGCGTCGTGACGTGGACGTCGAGTGATCCGACCGTCGCCACCATCGACGGCAACGGACTCCTCACGCCGGTGCAGGACGGCTTCGTGACGGTCACCGCTACCAGCGAAGGGATCGACAGCAGCGGCTCAGTCGTGTCGATCCTCTTCTAGCGATTTCGCGTACGCCCAAATCGCGATCAGCGAATCGCGAAGCTGAGCGAGGCGCCGAGTCGCGGTCCGTTTTGATCGAAACCCACCGTCGGCACGAGATGCGGTCCCTCTGCCGTCCTCCGCGCGCTCGATGCGCCCAGTGTGGCGGGAGGA
>JBDTJH010000096.1:0-20622 GCA_039935955.1 Gemmatimonadaceae bacterium | reverse complement strand
CTCCCGCCTCCACGAGCGGCGTGACGTCGGCCTCCGGCTCGCCCATCGTCGCCTGCGTCACGCCGATGCGCGCGAGCGGCGCGAGGAAGCCCTTCACCACCGGGAGGAGCGAGTCCGGGCCCGTGAGTCGAATGCCCTTCGGGGTGAACGCGCCGTTGTCCGACTCGAGCGCGAATTTCGTCTTGGACAGCTCCGCGCGATGCGCATCGCGATACGCATCCGCCCCGCGACTCCCCATCTCCTCGTTCACCCAGCCCACCACGCGAATCGTGCGCTTCGGCTTGAGACCGAGCTGCTTGATCAGCCGCAGCGCCTCCCACGCGGAGACGAAGCCGCCGCCGTCGTCCATCGCGCCCTGACCGACATCCCACGAGTCGATGTGTCCGCCCAGCACGATGATCTCATCCGGATGTTCGGTGCCGCGCACCTCGGCGATGATGTTGCGCGAGTGCGCATCGGGGAGCATGTGCGCCTCCATCGAGAGCGTCACGCGAATCGGCTGCCCGCGATTTTGAATGCGATGCAGCATGTCCGCATCCTCGAGTGTGATCGCGGCCGCCGGAATGTGGTGCGCCCTCGCCGTCGTGTCCCCGTAGCCCATCGCACCGGTGTGCGGCGTGCTGAGCGAGTGTGACGTGACCGAGCGCACGAGCGCTGCAACCCCGCCGTACGCCGCCGCCGAATCCGCGCCCGCATAGCGATAGATCACCGCTTCGCTGTAGGCGTCGAACGGCGGCTTGTCCGGATCGAAGTGGTGATCGAAGAGAACGATCTTTCCCTTCGCCTGCGCCGCGTGCGCGTGCAGATCCGCGAAGTCGTTCACGACGAGCACTTCTGCCGTGATCCCGCCCGCCGGCGTGCCGACGCTGCGGCCGAGTCCGAGCATGTGCAGCAGGCCGCGATGCGGAGCGAGGAGCATCGCGGACTCGCGGCCCCTCACCCAGTGCGGCACCATCACCGGCTCGGTGTGCACGTTGTCGAGGCCATCCTTCTTCATCTGCGTGACGATCCAGTCGATCGCACTCTCGAGACTCTCCGAGCCCACGGGGCGATTCCCGAACGTATCGACGAGCTCCGCGAGACGATTCCAGGCAGCGCTGTCCTTCAGCGCACCATCGATGAGCTTGTCGGCGGGAGTCGACTGCGCGCGAAGCGGCGCGAGGGCGACGGCGAGGGCGAGCGCGCAGGACAGTGTAGCGACGCGCGCGGAGAGTGCGGGCATGTTCGACTTGAATGAAGGAAGTTGGATCAGCGACACACCAAAGTAGGTGCGAGCGCGCGCCGCGGAAACGTCCAAACTGCGTGCCGCGCATGGGGCCGAGCGGCGCCAAACGGGTTGCGACGGGCGCGCCGTAGGCGTCGAAGGAGCATGACGCACACGCACATTCCCGTCGACCATTTTCCCACTGGAGCGCGCGGGCAGACGCGCTCGTTCGCCGAGGCGTGGAGCGCGGTCAGCGAGACGTTGGTGCGCGGTCTCGCGCATGCGCTGAGCAACCGCATCGCGACCGTCGGAACGATCGCGGAGTTGCTTCGCCTCGACGGCGATGATCCCGCGACCATGTCCGAGATGCTCGCCGTGGAGACGCGCCGGCTCGAGGATCTGCTCGAGCAGATGCGCGCGCTGTCGATGCATCACTCGGGGCGCCACGAGGCGATGCGGCTTTCCGACGCCGTCGCGGGCGCGATGGCGCTGCACAGCTATCACCCCGAGCGCCGCTCTGTCGCGATCACCATCGAGCCCGGCGACGAATCCCGTCCCGTGCTCGGCGACGCTATCCGCCTGCAGCGCGAGCTGGTCCTGCTGCTCGATGCAGCGACGACTTCCGCACTCGCGCACGTATCGCGCGCGGTGCGGGTGCGCTTCGGATTGCAGGGACGTGTGGGGGTCGTGCGTCTGCTCGTCGGCGACGCAGAGGGCGCGGGCTCACTTCCCGAATGTGCGGCCGGGACGATCGCGCTCGGTGTCGACGAAAACGACGCCGGTGTTGCCTACCTGCTCGTGCTTCCGGCGCTCGGCGCCGGGGCGTAGCGCTCGTTCAGGCGACCAGCGCGCGCAGCGACGACAGCTCGCCGCGAAGCTTCTCGATCGCCTTCTGACGGATCTGCGAGACGCGACTCTCCGTCACATCGAGAACCGTAGCAATCTCGTGCAGCTTGAGCTCTTCGAAGTAGTAGAGCGTTAGCACCGTTCGCTCCTGCTGCGAGAGGCGCAGGATGGTCTCGCGGAGGATCGCGGTTTCCTGGTCGAGCGTGATCCGATCTTCGACGGAATTGTGGTCCTCGGCCGCCATCGCCTGTGCGTGCGGCACATCTTCGCCGTCGTCGCCGTTCGCGCCATCGAGCGCGATTCGCATCGTCCCCTCGGCCTCCGCCTCCAGCTTCCAGAGCGCCGGAAGCTCGAGTCCGAGCATGCCGGCCACTTCCTCCGCCATCGGCTCGCGGCCAAGCTCGTGGCGAAGCGACGCGCGCGCCGTCGAAAGCGTGCGAGTGCGGCGGCGCATCGATGAAGGGACGTGATCGATTCGACGCAACTCGTCGAGGATCGCGCCGCGAACCCGCGGAACCGCGAAGGTGCTGAACGCAAGCCCGCGCGTGGGATCGAAGCGGTCGAGCGCCTCGATCAGCCCCATCGTGCCCGCGCTGATCAGCTCGTCGAGCTCGACATCGGAGGAGACCCGTCGGTGAATCTGCCGCGACACGTGGTGCACCAAGCTGATATGCTCGGCGAGAAGCGCTTCGCGAGCTGCGCTGTCACCAGAGGTGAAAGCCTGCCACACGGTCATTGCTGACATCAGAGCTCCATTTGATTGCGTAGCGGTCGAGTCCAATCGGTTGATCTTCTCGGCAGCTATAAAGGCAATTGGAAGCCCATCTGGCGGACACAGCAAGAAGGCGCAAACCGTGAGGGTTGCGCCTGCGCTCTCGAATCACGTAACTAGCCACCTTTTATATACTTATGCCACGTAGAGCAGGGTCAAAAATGTCCTTGCCATCCGCCTCAAAGCTGCCCAAAAAATCCGGCAGAGTGGGCCGCTCGGCAGGTTGTGCCGAGGGTGCGTGGTCAACTCTGCCGGAGGAGCGCGGGTGCACGACTGGGGAACGGCAGCACGGCCGGCGGGACTCGCGTGGGACCGTTCAGCTTGTTCCGTAGCGTTCGAACGCTGATCCCCAGCAGCTCGGCCGCCTTCGTCCGGTTATTACCCGCTGCGACCAAAGCATGCTGAATCAGAACCGCCTCGGCCTCGCCGACGTCCAGGGTATGGAGCACTATGCCGCCCTCACGGTTGTCCGTGGACTCCGGGGCCGCCTGGCCCGCGGGACCTCCGGGGACGTTCGCCACGGGGCCCAGGCGCTGACCTTCGAAGGAGCGGACACCCAGCACGGGGCCGGCGCTCAGGATGACGGCGCGTTCCACCGCATGTTCGAGCTCCCGAACGTTGCCGGGCCAGGGATATCGTTGCAGCAGCTGGATCGCTTCCGGCTCGATCGTGGTGATTTCCTTGCCGACGTCCCGGGCGGCCCGCATCGCGAAGCGGTAGGCGAGCATCGGGATGTCCTCCAGCCGCTCGCGGAGCGCCGGGATTCGGAGTGGGATGACGCTCAGGCGAAAATAAAGATCCTGCCGGAAGCGCCCGGCAGCGGCGTCGGCGGCTAGATCACGATTCGACGTCGCGATGACGCGCACATCGACTCGGATCGTGCTCGTGCCGCCCACGCGTTCGAACTCCTGCTCCTGCAACACCCGAAGCAGCTTTGCCTGGAGGTCGAGGCGCATTTCCGAGATCTCGTCGAGCAGCAGCGTCCCTTTGTTCGCACGCTCGAAGGCTCCCTCGACTCGTTTGATCGCCCCGGTAAACGCGCCCTTCTCGTGGCCGAACAACGCGCTCTCGATCAATCCTTCCGGAAGCGCGGCGCAATTCAGCTTGATGAACGGCTTATCGTGGCGGTCGCTCATGTCGTGGATCGCGCGCGCGAACAGCTCTTTCCCCGTGCCGGACTCGCCCAGCAACAGCACGGTCGCACGGGTGGGCGCGGCGGTTGCAACGGATTGCAACGCGTGGCGCATGACGGCGCTGTCGCCGAGTATTTGACGCTCGTTCCGGACGGCGCTCATTTCACGGCGGAGCGTGGCGTTTTCCTTCCGCAGGCGGACCAGCTCGAGCGCCTGCTCGACCGCGAGCGTCAGCTGCTCGGGGCGAACGGGCTTCGTGATATAGTCGACCGCTCCTGCCTTGATCGACGCGACCGCGTGCTCGATGCTTGCGTAGCCCGTGAGCATGATGAGCGGGATGTCGAAACCTTCGCTCGTGAGCAGCTCGAGAAATTCGAGTCCCGAGAGCCCCGGCATCTTGTAGTCGGAGATGATCAGCTCCACGCCGCCTCGCGCCAGCACCTGTAGCGCCTCGGGGACATTTCGCGCACTAACGATCTCGTGCCCGGCATCGCGAAGCGTGTGCTCGACGATCATGGAGACGGCCGGCTCGTCGTCGACGTATAGAATTGACATTTAGATGCTGCCAGGAGGGAGCGGAGGTGTCGTGCGCGTCATTTATCTGACGTCAGTCTCCTCCCCCCGGCAACAATTTCCGGCTAAAGCTTTCGCGCATCCGTCCGATATTCCTCTACGTGGAGGACACAATGACTAACAGAGAAGATGATTCGCGCCGGGACAACCGAGGGGATGATGTGCGTTCGATCACCTCGCGGACTTCGAAGCAGCGACTGACGCCCGAGCGGACGGCCGAGATTCGGCTTCGCATTCTGGATCGCTCGTACGACAACGCCCAGATCGCGGACACCATCGCCCGACGGCTCTTGAAGAAAGGCGATCTCTAGGGACTGACCGGCGTCACGTCGCCGGAGGGCTCGCGCAGCATCTCGCCGATCTTCGCCACCAGCGAGGCAGGCGAGAAGGGCGTTTGCAAATACGCCGATCCCGGAGGTCGATCGCGCCCTCGTGCATAGCGCACTGTTGGAGCGCCTGCCCGTCGTGCTCTGCCTCGAGCACGTTGTAGCCTCTTCGCTCCAGAAGCCGCCGCATCAGTCCGCGCAGCGCCGTCTCATCCTCCACGAGCAGGATCATCGCGGGGGTGTCGGACCCGAACGTTCCGGGCGGACGACGTGCTGCGACTCGGATGGCGCCTCGACCAGCGAAAGTAGATCGTGAATGCGGCGCCTACTCCTCGACAGGGCGAAGGTCCCGCGTTTGCTTCCACTCGTGAGGAACCTCAACGCTACTCGAGTATAGCCCACCCTGCCGCCGGATCCACATGCAACCGATCTGGACTGAGCTGTTCACCCCTGGCGAGCCCATCGTCGCCAAGGTGATTCGCACCATCATCGTTTACTTCTTTCTGCTGCTCGGGTTGCGGCTCGCCGGCAAACGCGAGCTCGGGCAGTTCAACCCGTTCGACCTCGTCGTGCTACTCGTGCTATCGAACACGTTGCAGAATGCGATCATCGGCAACGACAACTCGATCACAGGCGGAATCATCGGCGCGGCGCTCCTGTTGATTCTGAACTATGGCATCGTCCGCTTCCTCTTTTTGCATCCGAAGATCGACAAGCTCGCGGAGGGCGACAACGTGGTGCTCGTGCTGCACGGCGAGCTACTCGAGGATGCGCTCAAAAAGCAGTTGATCACGAAGGCAGAGCTGATGTCCGCCGCGCGGCGACAGGGGATCGATTCGATCGGCGATATCGCGTGCGCGCGACTCGAGGTCGGAGGCGCGCTCACCTTCGTGCTGAAGCATCCGTCGAGCGATGAGTTCTGGCGCAAGGATGCGATGGACCGGCTCAAGCGTATCGAGGAGCTGCTGCACGAGAGGCGCTGAGCTCAGCGCAGCCAGTCGTCCACGCTCGCCGCGACGAATTCGTCGTCGGTGAGCTCGGGGTGCACGCGCGTCACGCGATCGATCTCCTCGAGCTGCCCCGACGATAGCCCCTCGTGCGGATCGAGACACCAAATGCCGGCGAGCAGTCGCTGGCGCCGAAGAATCTCGTGCAGCCCAGCTATGCACCCCGCGTAGGCGTTGCGCGCATCGAAGAGCGCGCCGTTCGCATCGGTGAGTGCTGCCGCACGCGTGAGCCATCCTTCATCGATCGCCGAGGTGGCGCGAGAGGCGCGAATCTCCTCGAGCGTCTCGACTGCGCGATGCGTCCACACCGCCCACTGACCGAGCAGCCCGCCGATGATGCGCGGGGCGCGCTCGCTTTCGCCCAGGGCCGGAAAGGGCGTGAGCAGGTCGAGCACGATCTGGTCGTCGTTCCCCGTGTAGAGGGCAATGTCCGTGCGTCCCGAATCGGCGACTGCGCGCACGACGTCGAGTGTCTGGTAGCGATTGAAGGGCGCGATCTTGATCGCGACGACCTGCGGGATCTGTGCGAAGCCACGCCAGAACTCGTAGCGAAGCACGCGTCCGCCCACTGCGGGCTGCAGGTAGAAACCGAAGAGCGGCAGCACCTCGCCAACCGCGCGGCAGTGCTCGAGTAGCTGCCTCTCGGGTGCTTCGTGCAGTGCGCCAAGGCTGACGAGGGCCGCGGCGTAACCAAGCTCGTGCGCCAGGCGCGCCTCGGCGAGTGCCTGCCGCGTGTCGCCGCAGATGCCGGCGATGAGCGCGAAAGGGCGCGGATCTGCGCGCAGCGACTCGGCAGCGGACTCCGCGGCGAGCGCGAGCACCGGCGCGAGGAGGCCGTGCTCGGGATCGCGAATTCTGAATTGCGTCGTGTGCACACCCACTGCGATGCCGCCCGCGCCCGCCGCCACGTAGTAGCGCGTGAGGGCACGCTGATGCCGCTCGTCGAGTGTGCGCGACGCCGTGAGCGCGAGCGGATGCGCGGGGATCACGTGGCCGCGCGCGAGGTGGCTCCGGATCTCGGTCATGCTCAAAACGCGCCTGTGCGTTCTTCGAAGTGCGTCGGCTTGCCGAGGAGTGGATTGCCGGCGCGTATCCAGTCGGCCGCGAGCTCGATGAGCGCATCGGTGGCGATCGACGGCGCACCGAAGCGCGCGTGCGCGACGGCGGCGTTGCTCAGCAGCGCATCGGGCGCCTCTTCGCCCGCGAATATCGGCGGGTGCCCGAACATCGAACCGAAGCGCGTCGCGACATCGCGGACCGCCAGCGTCTCGCGTCCCGTCACGTTCACGATGAATGGAGGCACGCTGGCGTGTGCGAGGCAGCGCAGCGCCCAGTCGTTCGCGTCGCCCTGCCAGATGACGTTGACGTGACCCATGCGGAGGTCGACGGCGTCTCCGCGCCACACGCGCGACGCGATGTCGACGAGCACGCCGTAGCGCAGATCGACGGCGTAATTCAACCGCACGATCGCGACGGGCGTGCTGCGCCGCGCTGCGGCATCCTCGAATACGCGCTCGCGGCCGAGACAGCTCATCGCGTACTCGCCGACGGGCGCGGGCGCGTCACCCTCGCGAGAGCCGCCGCTTCGCACCGGCGAGAGCGGATACACGTTGCCCGTGGAGAACGCGACGATGCGCGACCTCGCGTACCGCTCGGCCGCGATCGACGGGAGCACGACGTTCATCGCCCACGTCGACGACGGCGCGTCGCGCGTGCCGAACTTCTGTCCCGCCATGAAGATCACGTTCGGCGCGTCGGGGAGCGCGCTCACGGCTGCGCGGTCGAGGAGATCGCACTTCACGGTGTCGATCCCCGCGGCGCGCAGCGATTGCTCCGCGACGCTCGACGAGAAGCGGGAGACGGCGATGACGCGATCGCGTGTCCCGAGCTCGATCATCGCGCGCTTCGCCATGCGCGCCAGCGTCGGCCCCATCTTTCCCGCGGCGCCGAGGACGAGAATGTCCCCTGGCGTGGTGCGCAGCGCGTCGAGCAGGGCAGGCGAGGGCGCCGAGAGCGCGTCCTCGAGCTCGGCCTCGCTCGCGAAGCTCACGCGCGGAGCGTGTCGGGCTGCCACTCGCGAATAGCGGCCTTCACGTCACGACTCGTCGCAAGCTCGTTCGACCGCACGCGCGCGATCAGCGTCGGGAGCTCGGCGTCGGAGGCGAAGCGAAGCGCGATGAGCCTGCGCCACGGAAGGCTTGCAAGCGCATCGGCTGCGGCGGCAGCGCCGAGGACGCGCTCGAGACGAATCGTCATCTCGAGACGGATGACGCGATTCTGCACCGTGAGCACCATCATGCGCGCGGCGAGCGTCGCTGCGATCACGCCGGCGGCGAGCACTGCACCGGCGACAGACACGAGCGATGGCGCGCGCACGAGCGTGTATAGTGAGTACAGCAGGTTCAGCGCGAGCAACGGCACCGCGACGAAGTGGAAGAGCGGGTAGAAGCGCCTGTGATTCGCGAAGGTCTGCTGTTCAGTCGCCATGCCGGTCACCGGAAATAAGAGTGAGGTTGCATCAGGCCGCGTAACGATCCGCGTTGGCGGCGTAGCTCTTCACGCGCGCGACCATCGCGGAGAGTCCCGTCTCGCGGGCGCCGAGTCCGATGTTTTCCATCATCGTGCGAACGAAGTCACCGGGGATCGCGAGCGTGGTCGCCGGCGGCTGATCGTTGACGGCGGTGAAGAGGATCGAGAGGAAGGCGGCGATCGTCGGCGACTGGCGGATGTTCACGTCGGCGAAGTAGTGGAGCTTGCCGTCGCGATACTCGGGAAAGATGTCGACACGCGTCTGGCACTCGGGAATCACGAAGTTGGTGCGATCGATAACGGCGTAGCGCTCCGGGAGCGGCTCGAGCTTCTTCGCGTAGGAGAGAAGCGATTGCATCTTCTCCTCGCGGCCGAGCATGCGGAACTGCTTGAGTACGCGCTCGATACTCGGAGGAACGGGGAGCGAATCCGGTTCGTCAGCCATGCATGAAGACTAACGGCGCCCGAATCGAGCGGGGAGCGGCGTTGGCGGGCCCGAATCTCGCGGCTAGCCTTCTACGACGCGCGGTCGAGAGTGCGCGCAGTCATCCATCAGGAGTGAAGTATGCCGACACGTAATGCTTCGGCCGTCTGGGAAGGCGGTCTGCAGAAGGGGAAGGGAAGTTTTTCCGGCGCGAGCGGGAAGATCGGTGGCACGTACTCGTTCGGAACGCGCTTCGGCGAAGAGCCGGGGACGAATCCGGAGGAGCTGCTGGCGGCTGCCGAGGCTGCCTGCTTCAGCATGGCATTGAGCCTCGGGCTCGAGCAGGCGGGCTCGCCGCCGACGAAGGTCGAGACCAAGGCCGCGTGTACCATCGACAAGGTGCCGGACGGATTCGCGATCACTACCATGAAGCTCGTGGTGCGCGCGACGGTACCGGGGATCTCCAACGATGCGTTCATGAAGATCGCGCAGGCAACGAAGAATGGATGTCCGGTGTCGAAGGCGCTCAAGGGGAACGTGACGATCGACCTGGACGCGGCGCTGGTGTAGGCGCCGGGGGCAGCCGGGGCGGACGTCTTGCGTCCGCTCTCCGGCATGCCCAATGTGGACGCGGCTCCGGAGCGTTTTGGAGCCGTCCTCCTCTCCTCACCATCGAGGATTCTTGGCTGCCTTCGAGATTCGTCCGCGACGTGCCACGGAGCTCGTGGACGCCAGCTTCCAACTGCTTCGCCGCTTCTATCCGCAGCTTGTCACCGTGAGCGCGGTCGCGATGGCGCCGGGAGTATTCGCACGCATCGCGCTACGCGAGCAGCTCGGAGACCCGACGGCGATGGTGGCGCATCCATACACCTCGGCCTCCGTCGTGCTGCTGGGCCTCCTCTGTTTCGCGGTCGCCGAAGCCGTGCTCGTCGTCGCGACGTCGCAGGGGTATCTGGAGGGGACGGTCGACCTGCCGCGTGCACTCGCTGCCGGTTGGCGCAGGCTTGGCACCGTGATCGCCGCCATCGCCCTGCACTACCTGGCGAGCTTCGGACTGTTCTTCGCAGTGATCGTCGGCGTCGGTGTAGTCGTCGCGCTCCTCGCCAAGTCGACATCGGGAGTGGCGGGTCTACTTTTCCTGTTCGTCCCACTCGGCACGTGGCTCGCGATGTACGTGGGGCTGCGAACCTTCGCGGTCGCGAACGCGGTGCTGCTCGACAATCTCGGGCCGATTGCGGCGTTCCGCCGGACGTGGGTGCTCTCCAAGGATTGCGCCGCCCACATCTTCTTTTCGCTCGCACTCGCGTATCTGCTGTACTTCATCATTGCGATCATCGCGGTGATCATCGGCACGAAGCTGTTCAACCCTGCGCTCACGCAGATCCTCAGCTCGCTCATGATCATTCCCGTCTATCCGTTGCTCGCAGTCGTATCGACGCTGCTCTACTACGATCTGCGCATCAGGAAGGAAGGATTCGATCTCGAGATGATGTCGCGCGATCTCGGCGCCGGTGCTCCAGCGCCGATTCCCGCGATGTGAGGCGAGCTTTCAGCTCTTCACGGTGCGCGGTTCTCTGCGCGCGCCGTCGGCGACGCCGCCGGACACCACGAAGGCCATGAGATCCGCGCTCTCTCCCGGCATCCGCTCGACCTGCAGCGCGGGGACGAGCAGCAGGTGTCCGGCGAAGGCGTACGCCTGCGGCACGTACACCGCGACGTAGCCGGCCAGCCCGAAGCTGTCGAGCGATTCGCGCGTGACGAAACCGATCACCTTCACGCCGCTCCCCGGCACGAGCGTGACGGTGACGGGGATGTCGAAGCGGCGCTTCTCGCCGACGAACGCGTTGAGCAGATCGCGCGTCGACGAGTAGACGAGGCGCACGAACGGAAGCTTCTCGATGCTGCTCTCGACGACGGACATCACCCCTGCCGTCACGAGTGACGACGCGACGACCCCGACGAGCGTGATCGTCACGATCGTGACGACGAAGCCGACGCCGGGGATGGAGATATTGAGCAGCCCATCGATGCGCTGGAAGAGAGCCCAACACACCCAGAGCGTCACGGCGACGGGCGCGGTGACGATGAGGCCGCGGAGGAAGTAGGCGATCAGCTTGCGCATGGTCCGTAGGATGAACGCGCGGGGCCCCTCGCGCCAGCCGAACGCACCGTCGATGCGATAGCTTTCGCCCGTGCCCGCGACCAAAACTCCCCGCAAGAGCTCCCTCGTACCGAACGCGCTCTGGCAGCGGGCGGCCGTGCGCCATCTCAAGCGCGCCGATCCGGTGCTCAAGTCGATCATCGAGCGCGTCGGTCCCTCGCGCTTCTCCGGCCACGCGCGCGGCTCGCACCTCGACGCGCTCGTGCGCTCGATCATCGGGCAGCAGCTTTCGACGTCGGCCGCCAGCACGATTCACGGGCGCCTGCTCGCACTCGTCAATGTCGCGAAGCCAGAGCCGAAGGACTGGCTCGCGTTGAATGATCCCGACATGCGCACTGCCGGTCTTTCGCGACAGAAGATCGCCTACATCCGAGATCTCGCACGCCACGTGCAGGATGGCGAACTCCCGATGGCGAAGCTGCACCTCATGAGCGACGATGAGGTGATCACCGCACTCACCGCAGTGAAGGGAATCGGCGTCTGGACCGCGCAGATGTTCCTGATGTTCCAGCTCGGGCGCCCCGACATTCTCCCCGTGCTCGACCTCGGCATCCGGAACGCCTTTCGCCGCGCGTACAAACTTCGCAAGCCGCCGACCGACAAGCGCATGCAGGCGCTCGCGAAGTCGTGGGCGCCGTATCGCTCGGTCGCCTCGTGGTATCTCTGGCAGAGCCTCGAGCTCCCACTGGTCGCGAAAACCGATGGCTGAGTCACGTGGCTAAGTCGCGCGCGCGTCCGCCGCGTGGAGCGATCCGCGGCGCGCCATCGAAGCCGGCACCGCGCGCCGAGCGCTTCGAGCTGTTTGCGATCTGCGCGCCGGGGCTCGAGGATGTGCTCGAGGCGGAGCTACGCGCGCTCGGCCTCGAGATCGGCAAGCGCGACATCGGTGGGGTCTCATTCTCGGGCGGTTCCAGCGTGCTCTATCGCGCGAATCTCTGGCTCCGCACTGCAACGCGCGTGATCGCGCGCGTCGGAGAGTTTCATGCGCGCCTGTTCGACGAGCTCGAGCGCCACTCGCGCAAGCTCAACTGGAGCCGCTTCATCGACGGCGGACAGCCGGTGCGCCTGCGTGTCTCCACGAGCAAGTCGCGGCTCTACCACACCGGCGCGGTGGCGCAGCGGATAGCCGAGGCGATGGAGAAGTCGACGGGCATCGCGCCGACGGTGACGAGCGGCGGCGACGACGATGATGAAAGCGGCGAGACACCGCTGGTCATCGTGCGCGTCTTTCGCGACCAGTGCACGGTGAGCATCGACACGTCGGGCGCGCTGCTGCATCGCCGCGGCTACCGCCTCGCCACCGCGAAGGCGCCGCTCCGCGAGACGCTTGGCGCCGCGCTGCTGCTCGCGAGCGGATGGGATCCGGCGACACCGCTGGTCGATCCGCTCTGCGGCGCAGGGACGATCCCGATCGAGGCCGCGCTGATGGCGCGCCGTATTCCGCCGGGGCTCGCGCGCGACTTCGCATTCATGCGGTGGCCCGGCTTCCACGAACCGACGTGGAAGAAGGTGGTGGACGAGGCGCGCGCGCAGATTCTTCCCGCTGCTCCCGCGCCGATCCTCGGCTCGGACCGCGATGCCGGCGCGATCGTGGCCTCGCGCGAGAACGCCGAGCGCGCGGGGGTGACGGCAGACATTGCGTTCGAGGAAAAGGTCATCTCGCGCATCGCGCCGCCGCCGGACTCGATGGCGGGCGCGATCGTGACGAATCCCCCGTACGGCGTGCGCGTCGGTGATCGCGACGCGCTACGGAATCTCTATGCGCAGCTCGGGACGATCGCGCGCGATCGATTCCCCGGGTGGCGGCTCACCGCGCTCTCCGCCGATCCGCGGCTCGACAGCCAGATCGGCGGCACGATGGAAAAGGTGCTCGCGACGAAGAACGGCGGTATCGCGGTGCGCGCGATGCGATCGACTATTTGATCCAGCCGAACCAGCTGGCGGCCAACGCGAACGCAGACCCGGTCATGATGAGCGCGGCGATGGTGCCGAGCGTGTTGAGGGTCCAGCCGTTCTTGAAACTCCCCATCACCTTCGAGTTGTTGCAGATCACGAGGACGATGATGATGAGCGGCGGCGCGAGAATTCCGTTGATGACCGCGGACCAGAGCAGCAGCCGGATCGGATTGATGGGTGAGAACGTGAGCGCAACGCCGATCAGCATCGAGGCCGCGATCACGATATAGAAATTGCGTGCGTGGTTCGGTTTCTCGTCCATTCCCCTGCGCCACGCCGCCGCCTCGGCCACCGCGTACGCTGCGGAGCCAGCGAGCACGGGAACGCCGAGCAGCCCGGTGCCGACGAGGCCCGCCGTGAACAGGAACGCGGCAGCGTGTCCGGCTACGGGCTCGAGTGCCTTCGCCGCTTCCGCCGCGGTCTGCACGTCGGTGTGACCGTGCGCGTGCAGCGTCGCGCCCGCGGTGAGAATGATGAAGTACATCACGATGTTCGAAACGATCATCCCGGTCGCGACATCGATGCGCGCGCTGCGCAGCTCTCGCTCGAGCGAGCGGCGCGGCCGATCCCCGATCTCGTGGTTTAGCGCCTCGTCGGCTTCGACCTCCTGCGCCGCCTGCCAGAAGAAGAGGTAGGGGCTGATCGTCGTCCCCATGATCGCGACGAAGGTGAACAGGTAGTCCTTCCGGATCGAGAGAGCGGGGAAGAGCGTTCCCTTCAGCACCTCGAACCACACCGGCTTCGCCAGAAACGCAGCGATGACATACGCAAAGAGCACGAGCGTGAGCCACTTGAAGATCCTGAGCAGCATCGCGTACGAGCCATACATCAGGAAGAGCAGAATCAGCAGCGCGAACGCCGGCACGAAATAGCCGCGGTTGATGTTCGTGAGCAGCTGGGCGCCCGCCGCCATCCCCGAGAGGTCGGCCGCGATGTTGATCGTGTTCCCGATGAGCAGCAGACCGCAGGCGAACCAGAGGAGCCACGGCGGATAATATTTCCGGAGCACGGAGGCGAGCCCGCGTCGCGCGACGAGGCCAAGACGCGCGCACATGAGCTGGATGCCCACCATGAGTGGGAAGCTCACGAGCGCAGTCCAGAGCAGGCCGTAGCCGAAGGCGGCGCCGGCTTGCGAGTAGGTCGAGATTCCCGACGGATCGTCGTCGGCCGCGCCGGTGATGAGCCCCGGACCGAGATCGCCAAGAAAGGCGCCAATGCCGCGGCTGGTGGCCTTGTGCCCGGTACCGTTTGGACGATCCTTCGCGCGGCGATCGTCCTCCTTTTTCCCCACTGTCATCCGGCGCGTGAACGCACGGAGTGGGCCAATAGTCTCATTCCGCTCCCTGGTGCACGCGGTGCCGATCTTCATCGGGAAGAAGCATCGACAGCAGGATACTCACGATCCCGACGACGATCGCGCCCCAGAATGCAGCGCGAAAGCCGGCGACGTGGAAGTCGATGCCGAGCTTCGATGCCAGCGCTCCTGTGAGCAGCAACATCACGGCGTTGAGCACGAAGGTGAATAGCCCGAGCGTGAGTATCAACAGCGGGAAGGCGAGGAAGGAGAGCACGGGACGCACGAACGAGTTGAGCACGCCGAAGAGGAGCGCCACTCCAGCGAGTCCAATCCACTTTCCTTCGAACGTGATGCCGGAGACGAGACGCGTCGCGGCCCAGAGCGCGATCGCGGTCACGACGATTCGCATCAGAAACTTCATGACTCCTCCACCCGTGAAGATGAATTCGGAAGGTCGTCCGCGAGCCCGCGCATGCCGCGCAATTCCGGCCACGCAAAGGCCACCGCGCCGACGACCAGCACCGTCACGATGCCGCCACCAACCACAGATACTACGGGTCCGAGCAGCGCCGCGCTGGCGCCGGACTCGAATCCGCCCAGCTCGTTCGATGTATCGATGAACACGCTGTTGACCGCGGAGACGCGTCCGCGCATCTCGTCGGGCGTACGCAGCTGCACGAGCGTCTGCCGCACCACGACGCTGATCATGTCGAGCCCGCCCGCGAGGATCAACATCGCGATCGAAAGGGGGAAGGAGCGCGAGAGCCCGAAGACGATCGTCGCGATGCCGAAGCCTGCGACGGCGACGAGCAGCGAGCGCCCCGCCTTTCGCATTGGCGCGCGGCCGAGCAGGAGGACGGCGACGAGCACCGCGCCGATCGATGGAGCCGCGCGCAGCCAACCAAAGCCCTCGGCGCCCACGTGCAGGATGTCTTTCGCGAAGACGGGGAGCAGCGTCGTCGCGCCGCCGAAGAGCACCGCGAACAGATCGAGCGTGATGGCGGCGAGGATGACCTTCGTGTGCCACACGAAGCGCACGCCACCGAGCAGAGACTCGAGCGTCACCGCCTTTCGCGCGCGCGCGACCTGTTGCCCGCGGATCTGCGTGAGGCAGATGACGAAGACCATCATGAGGCACGCGTCGATGACGTAGACGATGCCCGCGTGGTGCCGCCAGGCAATGATCAACCCGCCGAACGCGGGGCCGACGACGCTTGCGAGCTGCCAGCCGACGCTGTTCCAGGTCACCGCATTCGCGAACGTCTCCGCGGGTACGAGCTGCGGAAGCAGCGCGGCGACGGCGGGGCGATGAAAGGCAAGGGCGACACCGATGACGAAGAGCGTGATGTAGACGAGTGGAATCGGAGCGACGGTGAACGAGATGGCGGCGAGCGCAAGCGACCCGACGATGAGCAGCGTCAAAGACATCATCGCGACACGCTTGCGGTCGAAGCGGTCGGCGACATGCCCGGCGGGAAGCGCGAGCAGCATGATCGGAATCACCTGCACGAGCCCCACGTAGCCCAGCGCGAGCGCGCGGTTCGTGCGCTCGTAAAGCTCCCATCCGATCGCGACGTCGATCATCTGCGAGCCCATGCTTGCCGCGAGACGGCCAGTCAGGAAGTAGCGATAGTCGGCGTGGCGCAGCGCGGCGTATGGGTCGTGCTTCGGAGTTTCAGCGGATACGGGCATCGCGGTAGACGTCGTGTCCGTCGAGAAGGGTGAGCAGCACGCGCGCCTGCGAGATCTGTGCGGGCGGAATGGCGAAGAGATCGCGATCGAGCACGATGAGATCGGCGGCTTTGCCGACGGTGATCGATCCAGTGATCTTCTCGTCGAAGGCGAGGCGCGCGCCGACGATCGTGTAGGCGGCGATCATCTTCTCGAGCGAGACGCGCTCTTTCGGCAGCCACGGGACGCATGCGACGGTGGCGGCGGGATCGCAGCGCGTGACGCCGACCTCGATCGCCTCGAGCGGATTGAGCGACGTGACACCCCAGTCGCTGCCGCCGACGATCGTGCCGCCCGCCGCGTCGACGTCGCCGAGCGGGTAGAGACGGCTCGAGCGCTCGGGGCCGAGGATGGGTTCGGTGAGATCCCGGATGTAGCTGTCGCGGTACGCCCAGAGCGCCTGGAAGTTCGCGTAGACGCCGAGCTTTCTGAAACGCGGAAGATCGAGGGTGTCGATCATCTCGAGATGCGCGATGTGGTCGCGCGCGTCGTGCGCGCCGTTGGCGCGCTGCGCAGCCTCGAGGGCGTCGAGTGCCATCCGCACCGCGCGGTCGCCGATCGCGTGCACGTGGATCTGAAAGCCCGCCTTGTCGAGCGCGATGGCGAGCGAGTCGAAGCCGGCGGGGGTGAGATTCGCCGGGCCGCGGTCGTGTGTGTCGAGATAGGGCTCGAGCAGCGCGGCGGTGTGCGACTCGATGACGCCGTCGGCGAAGATCTTGGCGCTGGTGGCGCGCACACGATTGCCGGCGAACTGGTCGCGCAGGCGGATCATCTGCGGAAGCTGCGAAACACCGGCGGCGGGATCCACGTAGATCGACGCGACGATGCGGGCGTTGAGCGAGTCGCGCTTGTCGAGCGTCTGGTAGGCGACGAGGATGTCGCTGTCGGCGCTTGCCTCCTGCATCGCGACGATGCCGAGCGAGTTCGCGTAGCGGATGCCGCGCGCGAGGCCGTCGACGCGCTGCTCGGCGGTGGACTTCGGGAGAAAGCGCGACACCAGTTCCGCCGCGCCCTCGCGCAGCGTGCCGGAGGGATTGCCGGAAGCGTCGCGCTCAATGCGCCCATCGGGCGGATTCGGCGTGCGCGCGTCCACGTGCGCGAGCGCGAGCGCGCGCGAGTTCACCCACGCGGAATGTCCGTCGGCCGCGCCTACGTAGGCGGGACGATCGGGGACAAGCGAGTCGAGGAGCGCGTGCGTCGGATTCGCCTGCGGGAAGACGGGGAGCTGCCAGCCGTGTCCGCGGAACCACGTATCGCCGGGACTCGCCTTCGCGCATTTCGCGATCGAGTCCGCGACCTGCGCGCGCGTCGTGAGATCGTCGAGCGCACACTCCGTCATGCTGAGGCCGGCGGTGAGCGGGTGCACATGCGAGTCGTGAAAAGCAGGGAGGAGCATTCGCCCCGCGAGCTCGATCACGCGCGTCGTGGGCCCGATCAGCCTCGCCGCGCCCGCGTCGTCACCGATGAAGATGATGCGCGTGCCTGCCACGGCGACAGCGGTTGCGTGCGGCTGCGCGGAGTCGACGGTGTAGACGGGGCCGCCGCGAAAGACGATGTCGGCGTAGTGATGTGCACCGCGCGAGCACGACGCCGATACGATGACGACCAGAGCCATCATCGCCTCCGGGAGTGCGGCGAGCCTCAAAGCTCGTTCAACAGCTGATTGAGAAATATCTCCGCCTGGCGAGTGAGGTAGAGTCCGAGAATGGTGAGTGCGATGCCCACGGCGATCGCCACGCCGTCCATCATGGAGAAGCCGTCGTTGCGCGGCGCGCTGGGCGCGACCTTCGCGTTCACCGCTTCCATCGTCGTGTGCACCGGAAGCAACGCGAAGACGGAGCCGAGCGCGATGGTCCACCACGGATAGTCGAGGAAGCAGCAGAGCGTGAGCGCAAAATAGATCACCGCGAGCCCGGCCGATGACCATCCGACCGCCACGAAGCGCGACTGCGCATCGGTGCGCACGTCCGCGAACAACCCGTGCGCCGTGATCGGCGCTGCCAGCGCGCGCCAGAACGGCGACCCGCCGCTCCCTTGCCGCGCGTTTGCTCGCTGCCAGTTCCGATAGAACCAGTAGATCTGGTAGATCGACAGCGTCGTCATCGACATCACGATCAGCTTCTGTCGCGACACGGGAAAGTACGGCGCTTGGGCGACTGCTGATGGAGCGTCCGTCATTCGGTCGCGGGCGGCGCGGGGAGCACGCGTGCGACGTCGCCCACGTGCAGGAGAGCCTCGGTGGTGACGCGCGCGTACACGCGACTCCAGCCGGGATGCTCGCTCTGCGCGATGCGCCACGGTGAGTAGTCGCTGAAGGAGCGGCGAATCACGCCGCACGGCTCGGTAAAGCTCGTGACCTCGATCTCCGCGTCGCCGAGCGAGAGTCGTGCGCCGGGAACGAGAAGCGACCAGTCGATTCCCTCGAGCGTGATGTTCTCGCCTGTCGTGCCGGGCGCGATGGGGTGACCTTCGCGCTGCAGCTCGTGGATCCTCTCGAGCGAATAGAGACAGAGCGCGCGCGTCGGTCCGCCGTGGATGCGGCGCTTGGCCTGCTTGTCGCCTCCCAAGCCGAGTGCGCTCAGGGGCGCGCTCGAGACGGGAAGCTTTGGGACGCCGCCCGCCGAGACGTTCAACGACGCGATGTGCCCCACCGTGCGAATACGGCCAGGCGCGGCTTGAGTATCGGCATCGAGATCGGCATCGTGCGTACCACCGGCTGGCGTCATGTCACGCGAAGAAGGTTTCACCAATGATGACGACTCGATGCCTCGCGCGCACCCCGCCCGCCGTGTCGATCAGGCGACCTTCTTCATCTCCATCCCGCAGCAGCATGTCGGATTCTTGTCGCCGCCGCCGCCCTGCTTCGCGCCGCGCGTGACCTGAATCTCGCAGCCGCAGCCGTCGACGTTGGGACAGCGGTACAGCTCACCGGTTCTGAGTGCCATGGGAACTCCGTGTTGGGAGCCCGCCGTCACCAGCGCGGGCGTGTGAGCTGTCTGCAACTCGCAGCTATCGTGCCCCAAGCTGGCGGGGAGTGCTTGTCACCGGTCGCAACGTAGGGTAGCGTATGCGCTCCGCTGAACGGGATTGTGAACGCAGTGATCAACCGCGTGATCGCATCATGAACATTGGAGTCGCGAAAGAGCGCACCGCAGGCGAGCAGCGCGTCGCGCTCGGTCCCGACAGTATCGCGAAGCTCGTGGAGGCGGGGGCGGCGCTCTTCGTGGAGGGCGGTGCGGGCACCGCCGCCGGCTTTCCCGATGCGCTCTTCGAGAAGGCAGGCGCCACGCTCGTGGCCGATGCCGGCGCCCTCTACGCAACGTCGGCGATCGTGCTGCGCGTGCAGCCCCCGACGCTCGACGAGGCGCAGCTGCTCCCCGAAGGGAGCGTGCTCATCTCCTCCCTCCCCGCCGCGACCAGCGCCGAGCTCATAAAGGCGCTCGCAGCGCGGAAGATCACGGCTTTCGCGCTCGAGAAGGTGCCTCGCATCACGCGCGCGCAGTCGATGGACATGCTCTCCTCGCAGAGCACCGTCTCTGGCTACAAGGCGGTGCTCATCGGCGCCGCCGCGCTCCCGAAATTCCTCCCGTCGCTCACGACTGCAGCCGGCTCGATTCCTCCCGCGCGCGTCTTCGTGCTCGGCGCGGGCGTCGCCGGGCTCCAGGCGATCGCCACCGCGCGACGACTGGGTGCGATCGTCTCCGCCTTCGACGTGCGCGCTGCCGCCGCGGAGCAGGTGATGAGCCTCGGCGCGACCTTCGTCGGCTCGGATCTCGTGGCCGCGGACGCGGAGACGAAGGGAGGCTACGCGCGCGCGCAGGGAGACGACGAGCGCGAGCGCACGCTCGCCGCAATCGCGCGACACATCGTGAATCAGGATCTCGTCATCACGACGGCGCTGATTCCGGGACGCGCAGCGCCGGTGCTCATCACGAAAGCGATGGTCGAGTCGATGCAGCCGGGCTCGGTGATCGTCGATCTCGCCGCCGAGGCGGGCGGGAACTGCGAGCTCACGAAGCCCAACGAAACCATCCGCGTGAACGGCGTCACGATCATCGGCGCGGTGAATCTGCCCGCCACCGTCCCCTTTCACGCGTCGCAGATGCTGAGCCGCAACATCCTCACGCTCCTGCAGCATCTGATCAAGGAGAACGCACTCACGATCGACCTCACCGACGAGATCACGAAGGCGATGGTCGTCACCCACGATGGAGTGGTGGTATGAACCTGACGAGCTTCATGCAACTGTACGTCTTCATGCTCGCGGCGTTCGTCGGCTATCAGATCATCACGCGCGTGCCTCCGCTGCTGCACACGCCGCTCATGTCGGCGACGAACGCCATCTCCGCGATCTCGCTGGTGGGGTCGCTCGTCGTTGCCGGCGCGAATCACGACAGGGTGAGCACCATTCTTGGCGTCGTCGCGGTGACCTCGGCGACGATCAACATGGTCGGCGGGTTCGTGATCACCGATCGCATGCTGAAGATGTTCAAGCACGAGCCAACCACGCCCTCCGCGCCGAAGCCGGCGGCTTCCGCCGACGGCGCGCAGCCGGGGGCAGGGAAGTAATGCGCGAGACCTTCACGCAGCTCACCTATCTCGTCGCATCGGTTCTCTTCATCCTCGGGCTCAGGAGCCTGACGAAGCCCGACAGCGCGCGGCG
>JBDTJH010000095.1:0-3775 GCA_039935955.1 Gemmatimonadaceae bacterium | reverse complement strand
CCATACCCGTGATCGACACGCCCTGTGAGGTCGTGAAGTTCATCGCGCTCTGATCGGTCGTGTACGTCTGGAAGCCGGAGAAGTACGCCTCTTCCGACGTCGCCATGTTGCGCAGATCCGACTTCTCGGACGCCAGATACGCCTTTTCCTTGGTGCTCGCGAACTTCGGAATCGCGATGGCGGCCAGAATGCCGATGATGACGACGACGATCAGAAGTTCGATCAGGGTGAAGCCCTTTTTTCCACTGACGCGCATTGTTGTTCCTCCCGGAACAATAGGTCCATGTGCCGCCCCGACGGACGCACGCTCTCTCTGTCCCCGAAAGACGAAGAAACAGGGGGCCGGGTAACGGGCGTGGCCTGGGTAGCGACGTTACATTGCAGCCATGACGGTTCTACCAATTATCTCCGCATTCAACGACGGTTATGTCGCCGAGATGCAGGAGCGTTTCGAGCGCGATCCGGGGTCGGTAGACGAGTCCTGGCGCCAGTTTTTTGCGATGGCCGGCCAGCTCGGGGGCGGAGTCGCCCCACGCGCCGCCGATCCGGCCTATCTGCGCAAGATCGCCGGCGCCGCGGCCCTCGTTCAGGCCATTAGGCAGTATGGCCATCTCGGCGTCCAGATCGACCCGCTCGGCTCCCCGCCCGTCGGCGCCGCCGAGCTGCGCCCTGAATTCCATGGCATCACCGAAGCGGATCTCGCCACGATTCCCGGCTCCGCGCTCGGCCTCGATGCCGACGCCACCGCAGCGGACGCCGTCGCGCGGCTGCGCGGACTCTACTCCGCCACGATCGGTTTCGAGTTCGAGCACATCGAGCGCGACGCCGAGCGCGCGTGGTTCCGTCGCGTGATCGAAGATGGTGAGATGCGCCGCACGCTCACCGACGAGGAGAAGCGCGCCGTCCTTCGCCGCCTCACCGAGGTCGACGGTCTCGAGCGCTTCCTCGGCCGCGCCTATCAGGGCTACAAGCGCTTCTCGATCGAGGGGAACGACACGCTCGTGCCGATGCTCGAAGCGGCCATCGAGGGCGCGGCCGCGGCAGGCGCGCGCGACGTCGTCATGGCGATGGCGCATCGCGGGCGCATCAACGTGCTCACCCACGTGCTCGACAAGCCGGTGAGCGCGGTGTTCGAGGAGTTCGAAGGGAAATACGCGGCCAACGCCGCGAGTGACACCGGCGACGTGAAGTATCACCTCGGCGCCGAGACTGATCGCGAGCGCAAGGGTGGCGAGCGCGTGCACGTGTCGCTGATGCCGAACCCGAGCCACCTCGAGATGGTGAATCCGGTGCTCGAGGGCGTTGCGCGCGCACAGCAGCGCGTGCCCGGTACGCTGCGCGTGCTCGATGAGTCGAGCGTGCTCCCGATCGCGATGCACGGCGACGCGGCGTTTCCCGGCGAGGGCGTCGTGGCCGAGACGTTCAACCTCTCGAATCTGCGCGGTTACCGCACCGGCGGCACGCTGCACATCATCGTCAACAAT
Organism: Gemmatimonadaceae bacterium; assembly: GCA_039935955.1. Classification (GTDB taxonomy): domain Bacteria; phylum Gemmatimonadota; class Gemmatimonadetes; order Gemmatimonadales; family Gemmatimonadaceae; genus FEN-1250. Next base: position 2,291 of record JBDTJH010000095.1, on the reverse strand, counting down.
CAGATCGGCTTCACCACCGATCCGAGCGAGGGACGGTCGACGCACTACGCGAGCGATCTCGCGAAGGGCTTCGAGGTGCCGATCCTCCACGTGAACGGCGACGATGCCGAGGCGTGCATCGCATCGGTGTGGCTCGGCCTCGCCTACCGTGAGCGCTTCGGCAAGGACTTCCTCATCGATCTCGTCGGCTATCGTCGCCAGGGGCACAACGAGGCGGACGAGCCCGTGTACACGCAGCCGATGCTCTACGCCGCGATCAAGGCACATCCGACCACGCGCGAGCTCTGGGGCCAGCGGCTCACCACCGAGGGCGTGATCGAGCCGGGCGCCACCGAGCGACTCGACGCGGAAGTGCAGGCGCAGTTCGAGGTGGTACACGCGCGTGTGAAGGGACTGGCGGCGGTCGCTGCGGATCAGATCGATGCCGGCGCGGCGCAGACGTCCGCGCCCGTGACGACGGCCGTGCCGGCCGAGCGGCTGATCGCGCTCAACGAGCGCATGCTCAGCTGGCCGTCGGACTTCCATCCGCTTCCAAAGCTCGCGCGCGTACTCGAGCGTCGTCGCCCCGCGCTCGCGGCCGAGGGCGGTATCGACTGGGGGCACGCCGAGGCGCTCGCATGGGCATCGCTGCTCACGAGCGGAACGTCGGTGCGCATCAGCGGGCAGGACGCCGAGCGGGGGACGTTCTCGCATCGTCAGGCGGTACTCCACGATCACGAGAGCGGAAAGACGTACACGCCGCTGCAGCATCTTTCCGAAGACGCGGCGCCATTCGAGATCTACAACTCGCCGCTCTCCGAAGTCGCGGTGCTTGCCTTCGAGTACGGCTACAGCGTAGCGTCGCGCGACTCACTCGTGCTGTGGGAAGCGCAGTTCGGCGATTTCGCGAACGTCGCGCAGTGCATCATCGACCAGTTCATCTCGTCGGACGGCGCAAAGTGGGGGCAGGACTCCGGCGTCGTGATGCTTCTTCCGCATGGCTACGAGGGGCAGGGGCCCGAGCACTCGAGCGCGCGGCTCGAGCGATTCCTGCAGCTGTGCGCGGAGGGCAACATGCGCGTCGCCTATCCGTCCACGCCCGCGCAGTACTTCCACATCCTCCGCCGCCAGGCGCTGGACCCGGAACGTCGGCCGCTCGTGCTCATGCAGCCGAAGAGCCTTCTGCGCCTGCCGCTCGCGGCGTCGCATCTCTCGGATCTCGTCAACGGCACGTTCAAGCCGGTGCTCGACGATGCGATCGCGTCGAAGAATCCGGACAAGGTGCGCCGGCTCGTGCTCTGCAGCGGGAAGATCTACTACGATCTCCTCGCGGGAATCGAGGCCGCCGGCGGCAGCCGCGCTCATCTCGCGATCGTGCGCGTGGACGAGCTCTACCCGTGGCCGCACGAGGCGCTGGCGCAGGTGCTCGATCGCTACACGGAGATCGACGAGGTCGTGTGGACGCAGGAGGAGCCGCGCAACATGGGTGCGTGGACCTTCGTGTCGCCGCGACTGCGCGCCGCCGTGGGTAACGCGATGACGATTCGCTACATCGGGCGTCCGGAGCGTGCGAGCCCGGCCGAGGGATATGCCGCGCCGCACGCGGAGCAGCAGGCGAAGCTGGTGGCGGAGACGATCGCGCCGCCTTCGCCCAAGCGCGGGGGCGCGCGTGCAACCTCTGCCGCGCGCTGAGCGTTCATACGGCATGACGGAAGACATCGTAGCCTCCCGCGCCGCCGGACCTTCGTGAAGCTTCGGGCCTGGCTGATCGCAATAGCCGCCCTCGCTCTTCTCGCGCCGCGTCCCTGTTTGGCTCAGGAGCGCGGCGCAACGGCGCTGGGCGATGCACTCGCCGGCCTCCCGGTGAGCGTGCGGGTGCTCGTGATCGGCGCGCATCCGGACGACGAAGACAATCGGCTGCTCACGTACCTGGCGAAGGGGCGTCACGCGGACGTTGCCTATCTCTCGCTGACGCGCGGCGATGGCGGTCAGAATCTCATCGGCAACGAGCTCGGCGAGGCGCTCGGCGTGATTCGCACGGAGGAGCTGCTCGCGGCACGACGCGTCGATGGCGCGCAGCAGTATTTCACGCGTGCGTACGACTTCGGCTTTTCGAAGAGCGCGGCCGAGTCCTTCAAGCACTGGCCGCACGATACGCTGCTCACCGATGTCGTGACGGTGGTGCGCGCATTCAGGCCGCAGATCATCATTGCCGTATTTTCGGGAACGCCGCGCGACGGGCACGGACATCACCAGGTGTCGGGCATACTCGCGCGTGAGGCGTACGATGTAGCTGGCGACGGAACGAAATT
>JBDTJH010000094.1:0-64687 GCA_039935955.1 Gemmatimonadaceae bacterium | reverse complement strand
ATGTCGGCGCGCGAGATCACGGCGGCGGACTACCGGATGACGGGACTCTCACTCAATGGCCACCCGATGCTCCATTTGCGCGCCATGCTGCGCGAGAACGGCATTCGCACCGCGCGCGAGATCATGGCGCTTCCCGATGGCACGCACAACGTCGCGGCAGCAGGGCTCGTGATCTGCCGGCAGCGGCCGGGCACCGCGAAGGGATTCGTCTTCCTCACACTCGAGGATGAGACGGGGCTGGTGAACGTCGTCGTGCTCCCGAAGCTGTTCGAGAAGCAGGCGCTCATGATCTCGACGGCGCCGCTCATCCTCGTGCGCGGCACGCTGCAGGTGGAGCAGACGGTGGTGAATCTGAAGGGGGTGGTGTTTCGCGAGCTCAAGGCGGGGGAGGAGCTAAGCGGGTGGAAGGGGCATGATTTTCATTGAGGTGACGTGCGCGTCACAAACGTCAGAAGCGTGCAAAGTCGCCCGGCGTGCCGTTGCCGAACCACTTGATCGGCACGCACTTTGGAGAATGCGCACACACATCGCCATCGTCCGCGTCGCAATAGTCGCTGCGAGTCTCGCCGCCTGCTCGCACGCCACGCCCCCCGCTCCCGCGCGCGCGACTCCCTCGCCGCAGGCCCCGCACCCCGCGCCGCCCACGCCACTCTCCGCCCCCCAACTCTCCGCGCGCAACACCCTCCTCGCCGCCGACTCCGCTCTCTCCCTCGCCGCCTCCCACTCCCTCCACGACGCGATTGCCGCCGGCGCCGCCACCGACATCGTAATGCTCATGCCCGCCCTCTCGCGCGTCGGCACGCGCGACAGCGTCCTCTCCTCACTCGACTCCCTCAACGCCATAACGACGCGCACCCTCAGCTGGCATCCCATCCGCGCCGAGCTCTCCGCCGACGGCACGCGCGGCTACACGTACGGCTACGGTCGCCGCGTCGCGCACTCCGACACGCTCACCTCCGTCGCGCCGATTCAGTATCTCTCCTACTGGCGCAAGGAAGCCGACGGCTGGAAGCTCGCGGCGTGGCTCATCTCCGCCGGCCGCGCCGACGCGCCAGCCACCGCGCCTGCCGAATGCGCGAATCCCGGCGCGCCCACCTATACCGCGTCGCATGACTCGAGCGCCATCGCCACCGTGCGCGCCGCGGATCTCGATTTCTCTGCGCGCTCCGTGAAGTCCGGCGCGGGTCCGGCGTTCGGCGAGTACGTCTCGTTCGATGGCGCATCGATCGGCACCGGCGCCAGCGAGATCACCTGCGGTCGCGACGCCATCCAGAAATCCCTCGCACCACTCGGCCCCGGCGTTCTCACATGGGCCCCCCGCGTGGCCGATGCAGCACCATCCGGCGATCTCGCCTTCACCTCGGGCGATGCGATCATCAAGGAGGGTAGCGACGTCTCCTACAGCAACTATCTCACGATCTGGAAGCGTCAGGCCGATGGCACATGGCGATTCGTCGCCGACGGCGGAAACTCATCGCCCAGACCCGCGAACCTCGCGCAGTAGACTCCGGAGCAGGCACGGTCTTGCGCTATGGCGAGCCCGTGCGCGGAACAGCTGGCCTCCATCACGCGTTTCGCGTACAGGCCGCTAGCTTCCAAAGAGGCGCATGCCTTGCAAAGGTGAGACGTACCAGGCGCTGTCCTCGCGCCGGTTTTTCGTCTCATGGATCAGGAGTACTCCAATGGCAAATCCACTCTCCGGAAAGCGCGTCGCGATCCTCGCGACTGATGGCGTCGAACAGATCGAGCTCCTAGAGCCCCGCAAGGCACTCGATGCCGCCGGTGCCACTACGAAAGTCGTCTCGCTGAAGTCGGGCTCCATTCAGGGCATGAATCACGACAAGGCCGGCGACAAGATCACCGTCGACACCGTACTCGACAGCACGAGCGTCGACGACTTCGACGCCCTGCTCCTCCCCGGCGGCGTGGCGAACCCCGACAAGCTCCGCACCGTTGAGAGCGCCGTCGATTTCGTGCGCGCCTTCTTCGAAGCCGGCAAGCCTGTCGCCGCCATCTGCCACGGTCCGTGGCTTCTCGTCGAGGCCGATGTCGTCCAGGGACGCAACGTCACCTCGTGGCCGTCGCTCAAGACCGATCTCAAAAACGCCGGCGCCAATTGGACCGACGAGCAGGTCGTCACCGACCATGGCCTCGTCACCAGCCGCAAACCCGACGACATTCCCGCGTTCAACAACAAGATGATCCAGGAGTTCGCCGAAGGCTTTCATGAAGCACAGCGCGCCTCCGTTCACGCCGGCGCCACGTCTTGATCGAGTCTCACCCGAACTAACAGCGTGCGCCCGGAGCCTCACTTGGCCCCCGGGCGCACGTTCGTTGTTCTCACGCCCGCCAACGGTAACGAATGCAACATCGGAAACTCGGCACGCAGGGACTCGACACATCCGCCATGGGGCTCGGCTGCATGGGGATGTCGGACTTCTACGGCGATCGCAGCGATCAGGGCGAGTCCGTCGCGACGATCCATCGCGCGCTCGAGCTCGGGGTCAACTTCCTCGATACCGCAGACATGTACGGCCCACACACCAACGAGCAGCTCGTCGGCAGAGCGATCAAGGGCAACCGCGACAAGTACGTCATCGCCACCAAGTTCGGCATCGTCCGCGATGCGAATGATCCGCTCAAGCGCGGGATCAACGGCCGCCCCGAATACGTTCGCGCCTCCGTCGAAGGCTCGCTCAAGCGACTCGACATCGACACGATCGACCTCTACTACCAGCATCGCGTCGACATCAACACGCCGATCGAGGACACCGTCGGCGAGCTCGCGAAGCTCGTGAGCGAAGGAAAGATCAGGTACATCGGACTCTCCGAAGCTGGTCCGGAGACGCTCCGCCGAGCGTATGCGGTGCATCCGATCTCCGCGCTGCAGACGGAGTATTCGCTGTGGAGCCGCGAGCCCGAGGACGAGATCATCCCCATGTGTCGCTCGCTCGGCATCGGCTTCATCCCGTACTCACCGCTGGGCCGCGGATTTCTCACGGGCGCGTACAAGAGCATCGAGGACTTCCGTTCCGACGACTTCCGCCGCTCGTCGCCGCGTTTCCAGGGCGAGAACTTCGAAAAGAATCTCGAGCTCGTGCGCCACATCGGAACGGTCGCGGCGGAGAAGGGATGTACGCCGTCGCAGCTCGCCCTGGCGTGGGTGCTCGCACAGGGAAACGACATTGTGCCGATCCCCGGCACGAAGCGCCGTGAATTTCTCGAGGAGAACGTAGGCGCGATCAACGTCACGCTCACACCCGCAGATCTCGCGCGCATCGACGAGATCGCGCCCAAGGGGGCCGCTGCCGGCGATCGCTACGCCCCAGAATCGATGAAAGTGCTCGGCCGCTGATCGAGACTCACACGCATTACCACCAGTCCGGAGAACGCCGAATGCCCCGTCCGATCGCAGCACTGCTCACCATCGCATCAACCTTCGCGCTGATCGCCGCGCCCATTGCGTGCGCGCCGAAGGACGCCGCGAAGACCGCTTCGCGGGGGCCGCAGCGCATCGCCGTCGTCGACGGGCTCTCGCAGCCCGAGGCACTCTCGTTCGACGCGGCGCAAAACGTCTACTTCGTCAGCAACGTGAACGGCTCGCCAGGCGTGAAGGACGGCAATGGCTTCATCGCGCGCATCTCCGCCGATGGAGTCATGGACTCGCTCCACTTCATCCAGGGCGGGCGCGACAGCGTCCAGCTCGATGCGCCAATGGGCTCGCGCGTAGAGGGCGACACGCTCTGGGTGCTCGATGTCGACAAGCTCCGCGGCTTCGACACGAAGAGCGGCAAGCCCTACATCACGATCGATCTTTCGCCGTTGAAGGCGCTCTTCCTCAACGATCTCGCGATCGACTCGACGGGCGACATCTACATCACCGACACGGGCGTCCAGATCGGCGCGGACGGCAAAATGAGTCACCCGGGGCCTGACCGCATCCTCAAGGTCGCGCGTGACCGCAGCATTAGCGTCGCCGCGTCCAGCGCACTCTTTTCGGAGCCCGACGGCATCGGATGGGACCGGCGCGCCAAGCGATTCGTGCTCGCGCCCTTCGCCGGCCCCTCCGTGCAGGAATGGAGGATTGGCGATCCCGGCCCCCAGGACATCGCGCCAGGCAAGGGAATGTTCGATGGCGTCGAGGTCGAGCCCAACGGTGCGATCCTCATCACCAGCTGGAACGACTCGAGCGTTTCCACCCTCGAAGGACCGAAGCTCGTTCCGCGCATTGCCAAGCTGTCGTATCAGCCTGCCGACGTCAGCATGGATGTCGGGCGCTCGCGCGTCGGTATCGTCTCGCTCGTCGCCAATAAGTTCGAGCTATGGGAATGGCCGTCTACCAAATGATTCGCGACCACGCACGTCCACAGGTGAGGAGCACCGTCGTCATGCATTCATACACCACTCGCATCACTCGTATAGTCGCGATCGGCGCCGCGCTCTTCGCCGTTGCCTGCGCCAAGGGTGACAAGCCCGCCGCCGCGGACAGCACCGCAAAGGGCGCCGTCGCCGCCGCCGCCACGTGTCCCGGCGACAACGCCGGGCTCACCCTCCCCACCGGCTTCTGCGCCACCGTCTTCGCCGACTCGCTCGGCCACGTGCGCCACATGGTCGTCGCGGCCAACGGCGATGTGTACGCGAACACGTGGAGCGGCAAATACTACTCGAACGGCAGCACGCCACCCGCGCCGTTCATCGTCGCGCTGCGCGACACGAAGCACGACGGCAAGGCGGACATGATCTCACGCTTCGGCGACTCGCTCGCCAATGGCGGCGCCGGCGGTACGGGCATCGCGCTCTACAAGGGCGGGCTCTATGTCGAGGAGAAGGACAAGATCGTGCGCTATGCGATGGACTCGGGCTTCACGCCAAAGGGCGCGCCGACGACCATCGTGAGCGGTCTCCCGCTCACGGGCGATCATCCGATGCACCCGTTCGCCATCGACAGCGCGGGGCAGCTTTTCATGGATGTCGGTACGAAAACCAATTCGTGCCAGGTGAAGAATCGCACGCTCAAGTCGCCCGGCATCAATCCGTGCACGGAGCTCGAGACGCGCGGCGGCATCTGGATGTACGACGCGAACAAGACGGACCAGAAGTATTCGCCCGCCGGCCGCTACGCGACGGGCATCCGAAACGCCGTCGGCATCGCGTTCGACGCATCGGGACAGCTCTACGCTACGCAGCACGGCCGCGACCAGCTCGGCGACAACTGGGCGGGTCTCTACACGCCGCAGCAGGGAGCCGATCTTCCAGCGGAGGAGTTGCTCAAGATCGTGAAGGGCGGCGACTATGGATGGCCGAAGTGCTACTTCGACTCCACGCAGAAGAAGCTCGTGCTCGCACCGGAGTACGGCGGCGATGGCGGCAAAGCGGTCGGTGAGTGCGACAAGAAGATCGAGCCGGTGAAATATTTCCCGGCGCACTGGGCGCCCGACGGTCTCGTGTTTTACAACGGCTCGCAGTTCCCAGCCGCGTACAAGGGGGGTGCGTTCATCGCCTTCCACGGTTCATGGAATCGCGCGCCGGAGCCGCAGGAGGGGTATCGGGTCGTCTTCGTTCCGTTCTCCGACGGATCACCCAAGGGCGACTACGAGACCTTCGCGAACGGCTTCGCGGGCACACCCACGCCGCAGCCGACCACGGCGAACTACCGCCCCACCGGTCTCGCCGTCGCGCCCGACGGCTCGCTCTACGTCTCCGACGACGTGCACGGCCGCATCTGGCAGATCACGTACAAGGGCGCCGCGAAATAAATCTCTTGAATTCAAGATAAAAAGGGAGGGGACTAGAACGGTCAACTGCTTTTGAACAACGATGGAATGGATGGAACGGACAACCGTTTTGTCGCTGCCCGTAGGAATTGATGCTTGTATACAGGCGCGCCTACTTCGCGCCCGGTGCCAGGTGCGTCTCGAGGTAGCGCGTCAACAGCGAGTAGAGATGCAGCCTCGTTCCCTCGCCCTCGCAGATGCAGTGCGAGCGATTCGGATAGTCCATCATCGTGAAGGGACGGTCCGCTGCCACGAGCGCGTTGATCAGCCGCTCCGTCCCCTGATAGTGCACGTTGTCGTCGCCGCTCCCATGCACCACCAGCAGGTCGCCGCGCAGATTCGCGGCATACGTCACCGGTGAGCCGCGCCTGTAGCCCTCCGCATTCTCCTGCGGCAGCCCCATATAGCGCTCCTGGTAGATCGTGTCGTAGAGCCGCTGGTCCGGTACTGGCGCCACCGACATCCCCACCTTGTACAGCTCGGGCGAGCGGAACATCAGGTTGAGCGTCTGTGATCCGCCGCCGCTCCATCCCCACACGCCAATGCGCGTCGAGTCGACGTACGGCAGCGCCCTCGCAAGCGCGCGCGCTCCGTCCGCCTGATCCTGACTCGACAGAATCCCGATCGCACCGTAGATGCTCCGCCGCCACGCGCGCCCGCGCGGCGCCGGCGTGCCACGATTGTCGATGCTCGCCACGATGTACCCTTGCTGCGTCAACATCAGATGCCAGAGATAGTCGCCGCCCCACTCATCCAGTACCGTCTGCGCCGCCGGCTCACCGTAGATGTTGAACAGCACCGGATACTTCTTCTTCGGATTGAACCTCGGCGGCGTCATCACCCACGCATCGAGCATCGTCCCGTCGCGCGCGGCGACGCGCAGGAACTGCACCTTGCCGCGGTCGAGCGTCGCGAGCTTCGCACGCAGCGCCGCATTGTCGACGAGCGTCCGGACCACCGCATGGCTCGGCAGCTTCACCAGCTCGTACGTCACGGGCGTCGTGAACGTCGAATAGCGATGGAGCGCGAACTGCCCGCCCGGCGCCACCGTGTACTCGTGCACCCCCGTGTGCCCCGGCGGGGTGACGCGCTCCGCCTTCCCAGTGCCATCGAGCCGGGAGCGATAAAGATAGAGCTGCGTCGGCGCGCCGGGCGACGCTGTGAAATAGATGAACCCCGCCGCGCTGTCGACGCCGACGACGTACGGCTCCCCGAACGCCGCACTCGGGTTCTGCAGATCGAAGGCGCCCGTCGTGATCGGATGGATCGCCGACCCATCGCGCGACACGCTGTACAGCTTCCGCCACCCATCGCGCTCGCTCACCCACGTGAATCGCTTGCCGCCGTCGAGCCAGCGCAGATCATCGACGACCTCCACCCACGTGCTGTCTTTCTCCGCGAGCACGGTGTGCACGGCGCCCGTGCGCGCGTTGCCGAGCATCACGAGAATGGTGTGCTGACGCCGATTGAGCTGTTGCAGCACGACCTCATCGGAGCTTGCGGCCCACTCGAGCCGCGCGATGTAGAAGTCGCGCGGCTCACCCGGCACGGCGAGCCACTGCGTCGCGCCGCCGCTCGCGCTCACGACGCCCACGCGCCCCGCCGAGTTCGTCGTGCCGGCCTTCGGATACTGCACCGGCACCGTAAACGAGTAGAGAGAGTCCGTGTCGTCGATCAGCAGGAAGTCGCGCACGCCCTCATCGTTCAGCTGCCAGTACGCGATGCGCTTTCCGTCCGGGCTCCAGCGGAAGCCGTCGCGCAGGCTGAGCTCCTCCTCGTACACCCAGTCGAAGGTGCCGTTGATCACGGTGCGCGAGCCGTCGGTGGTGAGCGGCGTAATCGCGCCGTTCGTCACGTCTTCGACGTACAGATTGTTCGCGCGCACGTACGCGACGCGGCCGCCGTCCGGCGAAAACTTTGCGAACATGAGCGTCGACGGAGCCGCACTCGCCCCACCGAGCTTGCGCGGCGCGCCCGAGGTGACGTCGATCATCCAGTAGTCGCCGCGCGTATTCTCCCGCCATACGCGCTCCGAGTTCGTGAAGATCAACACGTGCTTCCCGTCCGGAGACAGCTGGTAGTCCTCGATCTTCAGCACATCGCCGCCTCCGACTGCGACGAGCCGGTCCCCACGAACGACGACCTCACGCCGTCCCGTCGCGGCATCGTAGCGCACGATGTCGCGCGTACTGCTGCCGGCTGCGGAGGGCTCGAGCATCGTGTACCCCTTGCCGTCCTCCGTCCACCGAAGCGGGGGCCTGCCATGCCCCCGCAGATCGTTCGAGTTGAAGATCCGGTCGAGCGTCAAACGACCTGCAGCCGGTGCCGCCGCACTTTGCGCGCGAGCCGGCGTGGGCGACGTGACGAGGAACGAGGCGCAGAGCACGATCGATAAGCGACGAGTGTAAGTCATCCCGCGAGGCTATCGCAGGGGCGCCCCGCGCGCAACCGACGCGATCGACGATTTTCTAGCGGAAGGTACCCGGGCTCACTTCGTACTGAATGTGGTACGCGCCCACCTCCTCATCGGGACGCCAGAAGCCGAGCTGCTCCGACCACCGCACGTTCTGCAGCCGACGCCCTCCTAGCGTGAGAAAGCCCGCCGCGCGAGTGGTGACGACGCCCATCGCACGTAGATCCGCGAGCCCGCGCATCTGCGTCGAGATCCGCTCCGTCACGATGCGCCGCGCACTCGCGGGGCCGATTCCCGGTACGCGCAGTAGTTGCCCGCGACTCGCCGTGCGCACCTCCATCGGGAAGTGCTCCGGATGCGCAAGCGCCCACGCTGTCTTCGGATCGTTCGCGAGCGGCAGATTGCCATGCTCATCGTACACGACCTCGTTCGGCGCGAAACCGTAGCCACGCAGCAGGTAGTCCGTTTGGTATAGCCGCTGCTCGCGCACCGCCGGCGCAGCGCGCAGGTTCTCGAGCGGCGTGTTCCGGATCGGCCTGAACGCGGCGAAGTGCGTGTGATGAATCCCGCGGCCCGCGTACAGCTCGCTCACCTTCCCCATGATCGTACGATCGGTGTCCGGTGTCGCGCCGACCACGAACTGCATCGTCATCCCCGCCGTGCCGCCCGGGAGCAGCGCATTCCGCGGTCGCCCCTCACGCTCCTCGTTCCTCCGCTCGTTCACGTGCCCGCGGATGCGCTCGAGCTGCACGAGCGCGCTGCCGAGATTCTTTTCCGGTGCAATGCGCGCGAGCGTGTCGCCACACGGCGCCTCGAGGTTCATCGACACGCGCGTCGCCAGCTGCGTCAGCCGCTCGATCTGCGCCACCTGCGTGCCAGGAACCATCTTCACGTGGATGTAGCCCGCGAAGCGATGTTTCTCACGCAGCAGCGTCAACACCTCGATGAGATCATCCATCACCTTCACCGGGCGTCCGGGAATTCCCGTGGTCAGAAAGAGTCCAGTGCACCACTCGCGCTCGACCGCCGTGAGAAAGATCCGCACGAGCTCCGCCGGCTTGAGCAGCGTACGCGGCATGTCGCGATCACGGCGCATCGGGCAGTAGTGGCAGTTGAAGCTGCACGCATTGGTCATCAGGATACGCATGAGCGTCGTGCGCCGTCCGTTGCTGCCGATGCGCACCGGACGCAGGTTCAGCGGCCTGAGCGCCCCCACATCATTCGCATGTCGCAGCCTCGGCGGCAGTTGCTTCGTGGGCAGCCCCTCCTTGTCGTCGCCGGCCAGCGACATGAGGAGCTCGAGCTTCGCTTCGAGATTCGGGGTGCGCATCATGGTGAGATCCGTTGGATGGGAGCCAACAATACCCGAACAAATCCCGAAGGTCAAGTGCCGAAAAAAGGGCTCCGACGAGCCTGAATTTTCAGCGCATCGTGCTCGTCGTCGCATTCCGGGCGCCCGGTTGCCACACCACCCGCTGCTCCCTCGACGAGAGCGAGACGCGCTGCGAGACGACGGTCACACCGGCGTCGTCCAGAGCGACGAGTTGGTATTCGCCCTGCTCGAGGTGCGACGCATAGGTGAGCGTCCGCGTCGAATCCGACTGGACGGCGCCGAGCCTGAGACGAACGCCGTTGGGGCGCTCGAGGAAGACGACCACGTCGCGCGCCGGGCGCACGTCGTTCCCCACTACCACCTCGATCCCCGGCCGACCCGCGCGCGCACCGTGCATCATCGCGCACGAGGACGTCGCGACGACCAGCGCCAAAACACCAGCCGCCACCGCGCCGCGCACTACGGCCACACGCAATTTCATTTCTCCGCTACGCTGCATCGGTGTTCCGGCAAGGGTGCTTCAATACTATGCACGCTGTGCGCCATCGACGACTGCTACCCGATAAAGTCGCGCGAGTGCCACCCGATAAATGGGCTCGCGCCCACTCCACCGAAATCGCGTTTCCTTTTCATCCGTGTTGCGTCTCTTGAGGCCAGCGATCGTCACTCATTCGTCACGTTGCAACGAAAGATGCCGCCCTTTCTCTCCTACGCCGTCGCGGCAATCGCCGCTCTCGCTGTGATCTCCACTGCCGAACCCACGGCGACGAATGCGACCGCCCCCGATGCCGTCGTTGTACGAGCTCATGTTCGCTGGGGAATCTTCGCGACGACCGAGCCCGTAATCGCCAACCTGCACTTCCGAGCGGCGTCGGGCACCGACGGATGGACCGAGGCCGACGCCCCCGCCAGCATCTCATCCGAGGGCGACCTCTCCCGCGTCATCACGGTCGCCGAGATCACCCCGTGCGTCGCGCGCGCACTTCCGTCGGACGACAGCGCCGGGCGCACACTCGTGCAGTGGTCGGACGATGGCGGCGCGAATTGGAACGATCTCACGAACGTTCCCGTCGCCGCATCGCCGATCGAGAAAGCCGACGATCACCCGTCCGCTCTCAAGCTCCGCTACCGCGCGCGCACCGCCGCCGACAGCTGCGCGATGCGCGTCGTCTACACCGCCATCCCCGCCCGCTGACGAGCTAGGGAGTCGCCGCCTTGGGCTTCGGTCCCGGCGGCAGCGCGTGCACCCGATCCTTGAACTGATGGAACGCGGTGTTGTCCTCCGTGAGCGTCCGGAGGATCGCCGGATCCGTCGCGTCGATCAGCTTCTGGATGTCCGCAATGCGGTCCTGCGTGAGCGGGTGATCGCTGAACCATGCGTCGACGGATGAGCTGCCCCCCTTCTCCTCCGACATCAGCTTCTCGAAGAACGAGACGAGCCCCTTCGGACTGATTCCCGCGCGAATCACATTCTTGAAACCCTCTTCATCGGCTTCCTTCTCGTCCTGCCGGCTGAACTTGGCGAATACCGCCGCGCCGCCCACCTGGATCGCTGCCTGCGACGCACCGCTGTCGCACACGTGCGTGAGCGCACACGTCAGCGCGACGCCGACGTTCGCCCCCTGCTGCGTCTGCATCTGCTTCACCGAGTGTCGCTTCACGACGTGCCCGATCTCGTGACCCAAAACCCCAGCGAGCTCGTCCATCGCCGTCGCACGCTCGATCACGCCGCGATTGACGTAGATGTATCCACCCGGCAATGCGAAAGCGTTCACGACATCGGTGTTCACGACGAAGAAGTGCCAGTCCAGATCGGCGCGACTGGTGCGCTTCGCGATCGAGTTGCCGAGCTGGTTGATGTAGCTCTGCACCGCCGGGTCCGTGACCACCGGCAGCGTTGCATTCAGCTGTGTGGAGTACGACTGGCCCATCTGCACTTCCTGCTGCGTCGATACGGCACATCCGGCCGCCGCCCCGCAGATCGTCACCAACGCGAGCACTCGCTTCATGGCATCCCCTTGTCGTGATGCTGTACGCCGAGGCAAGACACATACCGTTCGGCCCGCTATGGATTCCTTCGCTCGCTCCTTTTCTTCCTCGCCGCGCCCCCCGTTTTCTTCTTCGACGCCGACCGCGTCGCCGCCCCAAGGAGCAGCAGCGACGACGCCGCCTCCCGCTCCACCTGCTTCATCGAGCACTGCTTCGGCGCCTTGTCCGGCCGCCATCTCAGAAAGCCGGTGCCGTGTCGAAAGCGGCCCCCGGTGAAGTGATCGTACTCGACCTCGAGGACGAGCTTCGTCTTGAGCGGCTCCCATTCGCCCGTGCGCTCCGTGCTCCACCGGCTCGGACCACCCGGCGCCTGCCCGGTAAACCCCGGCTTCCCCCTCAGCGCCTCAAGCCTCGGCGTCAGCTCCGCTCGCGAAGCCACCGAAAACGCCGAGCAGAAGCCGACGTGATTCAGCAGCCCTTCGTCGTCGTACAGGCCGAGCAGGAGCGAGCCCATCGATGATCCCTTCGCCGCGTAGCGGAAGCCGCCGACCACGCAGTCCGCCGTTCGCTTCTGCTTGAGCTTCTGCATCCCCAGGCGCGTCCCACTCTGATACGGAAGGTCGACCCGCTTCGCGATCACGCCGTCGAGCGCCGATCCGACGGACGCATACCAGCGCTTCACCGTGCGCTCTGTCGTCGTCGCCGGCGAGAGCCGGATCGCACCCGCTCCGCCAAGAAACTTCACCGCGAACGCCTCCAACATTGGACGCCGCTCCTTTAGCGGCCGCTTCACGAGCGCGGTCCCCGTTTCGTCGACGAGCAGATCGAAGACGATCAGCATCGCAGGATGCTCTGCCGCGAGCGCCTTCACCCGGCTCGCGGCCGGATGGATGCGCAGCAGTAGTTCGTCGAACGACAGCAGCTTGCCGACCGGGATCACGATCTCGCCGTCGAGCACGAATCGCTCGGCGTCGATCGCTCGTATGGCTTCGACGATGTCGGGGAAGTAGCGCCCGAGCGGCTTCCCGGATTTCGACATGAGATCCACGGTGTCGCCATCGCGGAAAGCGACGCAGCGAAAGCCGTCCCACTTCGGCTCGTACTGCCACTCGTCGCCGAGCGGAAGCTCGCCGACCTGCAGCGCCTCCATCGGCGCGTAGCTGCGCGGAAGCGGAAGGCTCATAGCAGCGTGTCCAGCTTGAAGCGACCGCGCGCGGCGAGCAGCGGCTTCCAGAGATCGCCGAGCTTTTTCACACGAGCGGGGACGTTGTCGATGCGGAAGTCATCGATCTCGATCCCCTTCTCGATTTCGGCCCACGTCACCGGCGTGGACACGGCGGCCCTCGGTGACGGCCGCGTGGAGTAGACCGACGCGAGCGTGCGCCCCCACGCGTTCTGGTTGTAATCCACCAGCACGCGGCCGCGCGGTCGCTGCGCAATGCGATACTCGGCGGTGACGAGCTTCGGCGCGCGCGCTTCCATCACGCGCGCGAACTCCTTCGCGAAAGTCCACACCTGCTTTTGCACGAGCCCGCGCACGATCGGCACGTAGAGATGGATGCCGCTCGACCCCGTCGTCTTCGCGAGCACGGTCATGCCGAGCGCCTCGAGCGATTCGCGCACGAGGAGCGCCGTATCGCGCACCTTCGCGAACGTCGCGCCGACCACGGGATCGAGATCGAAGTGCAGATAGTCGGGGCAATTGACGTCGTCGCAGCGCGCGTACCACTGATTCAGATCGATGCAGCCGAGGTTGACGACCCAGAGTAGCGACGCGAGATCCTGCACCATCGGAAAGTCGATGATGCTTCCGGATCCGTGCTCGATCGCGCACGTCTCGATCCAGTCCGGGCGCGGCGATGGCGCGCGCTTCATGAAGAACCACTTCCCGTTGGCGCCGTTGGGATAGCGCTTCATGACCATCGCGCGATCGTGGAGATGCGGGAGAAGCACCGGCGCGACGGACACGTAGTAGCGAAGGAGATCGCCCTTGGTGATGCCGAGCTTCGGCCAGAAGAGCTTCTCGAGATTCGTGAGCGAGACGTCGTGGCCGTTGGTATGCACGACCGCGTCGCGCACGCTGGTGGGAATCGTCACCGCGCCGGGTGCTTTCCTTTTCCTCGCGGCGGTCGCCATCACCGCACCGGTACGAGCTTGGGCGGCCGTGCGCCGCGGCGAGTGGCACCCGCAACCGGGACGTACGTGAGCTCGGTCGACTCGCGCACGCTACGCAGCAGCAATCCGCCGCGGCTCATGTCGCCGCGTCCGACGAACTCCGTTGGGAAGAGCAGCCGCTCACCGAAGGCTGCCGCGAGAGTGCCGACGTACTTGTCCGTGGCGATGCTTCCGAGCAGAATGGCGGAGGTGGTGCGCGACGCGTCGGCGTGGGCGTGGGCGTCGCGGGCGAGCGGCTCGATGAAGCGATCGGACTGATCCGCGATGTTCACGTCGGCGAACTCGCGCATGTCGTCGAGCGTTAGTAGGGTATCGGGGTCGACCAGGCCGCGAGTGGGCGTAATGACGAGCAGCGCTGGTGCGCCGAGTGGTGGGTGGGAGAAGGCTCGGCCGTAGGCGAGCTTGCCCCGGAAGTAGAGTCCGCTCAAGAAGGCGAACAGCTCGCCGATGGGCACGCCGCCGGCGCGAAGGCGAACGGCAAGCGGGAATTCGGCGGCCGGATTGAAGAGCATTTTCGCGCGTCGGCCTCCACAAAAGGCCGGCGAAAGAAGAAAGATTCGCGAATCCGTCATGGGCAGGGAAAGTGCAAGTCGGTCGCCAGGGGGTGGCTGGGACGGGGGGTGTTCGGCTGCCTATGTCCGGTGGGGTGGAAAAGCTGTCTCACGGGCCGTACACCGATTGTCCGGGAAGGGTGACATTTTCGACGCTCTCGCGAAGACAACCACATGTAAATCAGTCACTTAGAACTCGGCACAAAGATCGCCTAAGTATATCGTAGCGAGTCGGACTTTCCGCTGAGACAGCGGGCGCCGAACTCGGGTTGCTACAGGAGGATCCATGATCTCTGCTATTTTCCCGATCTTGTTTTCAGTGGTGACCACCGCCGCGCCGGCACCGGCTCCGGCGGCAACGACCGCGGATCCCGCGATCAGGGTCACACTCAATCATGATAGCTACAATCGCGGCGATCGTGCCCGCGTGACGGTGCGCGTGAGAGACGACGGCTACGTGGTCGTGCTGCACACCGACGCGAACGGTCGCGTGCGGGTGTTGTTTCCCGTCGATCCGGGCGACGACAACTTCATGAAGGCGGGGCAGGACTACGAGATCCGCGGGCGCGGCGATCGTGACGCGTTCCAGGTCACGAGCACCGGAAGCGGCACCGTGTACGCGGCCGTCTCGATGGATGCGTTCCACCCCGACGCGTTCACCCGCAACAATCACTGGGATTACACGAGGCTCGAGAGCGACTCCGCTTCGTCGGATAACGCCGAGGCGTCGATGACGAGCATCGTCGATCAGATGGCTGACGGCAGTCACTTCGATTACGATCTCGCGACCTACACGGTCGAGGGCTCGTATGCGTCGTCCCAGCGCGCGTACATCGTTCCCACGTCGACGTACTCGTGCTTCTACGGCGGATGGGATCCGTGGTGTGACGGCTACTATCCGTCGCCGTCGTACTTCGGCGTCGGAATCGGCTTTGGCTTTGGCGGCTTGTTCGGTCGCCCGTATTATGGTGGCGGCTACTACGGTGGCGGCTACTACGGTGGCGGGTATTACGGCGGCGGCTACTATCCGCGCGGCTACGGCTCGACGGGCTACGGGTACTCGCTGGGCCATGGCTTCACCTATCGCAATCGCCCGGTCGTTCTCGGTGCCGGCGGCGGCTACATCGGCGGCAGCCGGGCGGGCTTCGGTCTGGGGAGCACGGTTGGGTATCGCAATCGCGGCGCCTCAGTGAGTTCCCATACCGGTGCGTCGCCGCTCTATGGCGTTTCGCGCTTCAACACGCAGCGTAGTCCGTCGCGCGGCAACGATTCGCCGTACGCGCGTCGCACGGCGTCGGGCGATCAGGCCGGCTTCAGGACACGTGTCGGCGGCGATCGTCCATCGTACGACAACGGTGGGTCGCGCGTTTCAGGGCGTGTGGACGGAGGCCCGGCGCGCGTAGAACGTGCCCCGTTGCGCGTTGAGCGCGAACCATCGCGTGGCGGCAATTCGAGTCCGATGCGAGTCGAGCCGCGTTCGGAGCCGCGTTCACAGCCGCGTTCGGAGCCGCGTTCGGAGGGACGCTCGCGGTCACCGGAGCGCAGTAGTGGTGGCGGGTCGCACGAGTCACACCAGCAAGGCGGTGGCGGTGGCGGTGGCGGTGGCGGCGGGCGACGTGGAGGCGGCGGCGGTGGTCATCGCCCCTAGCCTGCACAGATAAAAAAGTGGGACCCGAAATTCGGGTCCCGCTTTTTTTATCCGTGCGAGCCTCGAATATCAGCGCGAGCGGAGTCGCGGACGCCGAACGCGGAGAAAGAAAATCCCCATGAGCATCGCGCCGACGCCGATCATCGCGAGCGACGGAAGCAGAGTCGCCGTCTTCGGCGCAATCATTCCCTCGGCCGCGGCTTCCGCTGGCGTGATCGTCGGCAGCGGCGACGCGGGCTCGCCGTTCGACGTGCGGGAGATCGGAGCGTCGCCGCCGGCGGCAGGCGGAGCGCCCTCGCCATTCGGAGCCTCGATGATCGACGCGAGCCGCTGCGGCTTCGCGGAGTCGCCGGGCGCGATGTCCGTGGAGTCGGACATCGTCGTGAGCGCGGACGGTGCGACGGCGCCCGGAGGTGTCGACGCGAGGGCGCTCGCATGGTGAAACGGAATCACCGCGGCGATCAACCCGGCGAAGAGACCACCGCCAATTGCATTCGCGATGCGGCCATTATCTCCGCCGGCCGCGCACTGGCATTGCTCCTGCCCGTACACTTTCGATACAGGCACGAGGAGCATCGCGGCTGCCGCAGCTACACCAAGCGCTGAACGGGAAGCGAAAGACATCAGCACCTTCGGATATGCATCGGGACGTTACAATTCAGTCGTCGTCCGCGGTCAATTGAACTTGGAGGCGAGCCAATACTTGTCAAGATGCATCCCCCGGAAGGCTGGGAATATCACGACTTTAGCGCTTGTTGAACTGTGCGCTGCGACACGTTCTAATATTCGGAATCCAGGCGAACGACGATCATTTCGAGGAGGGTATGCGCATGCGTACGAGCGAGAGAACACAGTTGGTCGTAAGACGTTCACTCTCGATTGCAACGATGCTCGTCGTCGCGATCGGTGCGTTTTCCCAGCGCGTGGCCGCGCAGGAGACCGATGAAGCGACGCCCTCGCGCAACGCGGATACATCGCGTGCGTACTCGGAGCCGACGAGCGTCTACAATGCGCATCGCGTGACGCGCGTGATCGACGAGGGCACGCACGTCGTGCTCGCGGACGGAACGATCTGGGAGGTCTACCTCCCCGACCGCCCCGCGGTCAATACGTGGCGGCCGGGCGATCTGCTCATCGTGCGCGAGAGCAGCGTCACGCAGGGAGACTACGACTACACGCTGAAGGACGGCCGCACGCGCGGCGCGGTGTACGCGCGGCTCGTGGGCGAGGGTCGCGGACGAAGCTGATCGCGGGTTAGCGCCCGCGACCCGACTTCTTTTTCGACTTCGTCTTCTTCGTCTTCTTCGTCTTCTTGTTCTTCCTGGTCTTCGCGGCGCTTTTCTTCTTCGGCTTCGACTTCGTCTTCGCGGCTTTCTTCTTCGGCATCGTCACCTTGGCCGAGACGATGGTGCCGCGGCATTCGGGTGAGCCGCAGAGACACTTGTAGAGCTGCTCATCCTTCCTGGTCGTCTTCGGCGTGCGCTCGTAGTTGTAGTCGTACGCGAGCTCCTCGCCCTTCCGGATCGTGCGATTCGCCTCGATGTACACGCGGCGCTTCTCGATGATCGCGTCGCAGTTCGGATCGCAGGAGTGATTGATGAAGCGCGCCTCGTTTCCGTTGTACGTCGCGTCGATCACCTTCCGCTTGTCGACCGAGAAGAGGAAGGTGTGGTGATTCTTCACGTTCGTGTCATCGTACAGCCGATCGGACTCCTCGGCCGAAATGTTCTTCCCCACATACTCGACGAGACGCGTGCCCTTGCGGATGTCCTTCAGCGCGAAGGCGCCCTTGCCGTGAACACCGGAATTTCGAACGATGAAGTATTGGTTTTTCATCCGTGGGGATCGAAGGGGGAAGCGTGAATGCCGTGCGGCGCGCGCGACATCGTGCTCAGAGTGAGCGGTCGGGACGCACCGTCACCTTCACGGCGTCCCTGACTTCGGCGAGGGTGAAGTCCTCACCCGGATTGATGAACTGATCCTGTTCGGCACGGTACTGCGTGTCGTACAGCTGCTTGTAGCGGCCACCCAGCCGGAGGAGCTCGGGCTGCGTACCGCGCTCGACGATCCGTCCATCTTCGAGCACGAGAATCTGATTCGCGCTCGCAATCGTCGAGAGCCGGTGCGCAATCACGAACGTCGTGCGCCCCGTCCGCAGCGAGCGGAGCCCATCGCGAATGAGCGCCTCGCTCTCGCTGTCGAGACTCGACGTTGCCTCGTCCAGAATGAGTATCCGCGGATCGGCGAGAATCGCACGCGCGATCGCAACGCGCTGCCGCTGTCCGCCCGACAGCCGCACGCCGCGCTCGCCAACGATAGTGTCGTAGCCAAGCTCGAACTCGCGAATAAACTCATCGCAGTGGGCGATGCGGCTCGCATCGACGATCTCGGCCATCGTGGCGCCCGGCTTCGAGAACGCGATGTTCTCCCCGACGGTGCCGTCGAATAGAAAGTTGTCCTGCAGCACCACGCCGAGATGCGAGCGGTACTGCCGCAGCCTGAGCGACTCGAGTGGGCGATCATCGATCGTGATCGTCCCCTGCTGCGGATGATTGAACGCCATGATGAGGCTGATCAGCGTGCTCTTCCCCGATCCACTGGAGCCGACCAGCGCCGTCGTCGAGCCCGCGGGTGCGTGGAAGCTCACGTCGCGCAGCACCGGCGTATCCGGCTTGTATTCGAACCAGACATGGTCGAAGCGCACATCGCCGACGAGCGCCGCCACATCGCCGAGCGTACTGTCGTTCTCATCCTCCGTCGCCATCTGGCGGATCTCGCGGATGCGATCGAGCCCCGCGAACGCCTCGCTGATCTGTGTTCCGATCGAAGCGATCTGGATCAGCGGCGCCGCCAGCAGCCCGACGAAGAACACATAGGTGATGAAGTCACCGAGCGTCATCTTACCAGCAAGGATGCTGTGGCCACCGAAGATGATCATGATGACACCGACGACCCCGACGATGAGCGTCGAGAACGCGGTGACCGCCGAGACGCCGGTGACCGTCGATGCGATGTTGCGGAAGAGCCTGTGGATCCCGACCGCGAAGATCTTCTCCTCGCGCCGCTCCGCCACATACGTCTTCACGATGCGCACGCCACCCATTGCCTGCGCGAGTCGCCCCGTCACCTCGGCGGTGATCGCGTTGCGCTGCCGGAAGATCGGGCGCAGCCGCTTGAACGCCACCGCCATGCCGCCGCCGAAGGCGAGCAGGATGACCAGGGTGATCGTCGTCATCTGCCAATTCAGATAGAACAGAACGCCGAGTGCGACGATGGCGGTGATGATCCCGCCCACCAGCTGCACGAGGCCCGTCCCGACGAGATTACGAATCCCCTCGGCGTCCGTCATCACGCGCGAGATGAGAATGCCGCTCTGCGTCGAGTCGAAGTAGCTGACGGGAAGGCGGAGGATGTGCGCCTGGACCTTCTTGCGCATGTCGGCGATCGCGCGCTGTGCGGCGACGCTCATCACCTGCGACAGCCCGAACGAGGTCGCGGCCTGAATCGCGGTCGCAACACCGACGGCGGCCGCGAGATAGTACAGCATCCCCACCTTGTGCTTGCCGATGACATCGTCGATCAGGAACTTCGCGCTCGCAGGGAGCACGAAACCCGCCGCCTGATTGATCACCATCAGCGGGAAGGCGATCGCGAGCTTCTTCCTGTGCGCCCAGACCAGCTCGCGCGCTTCGGCCCACGCGTTGTGGTAGTCGGTCTTTCGCTTTTCCTCAGCCACCCGTCCGCCTGTGCTTCGAGATTCGTGAAAGATACTTGCTCGTCAAGGATGAACGCGCTTGGGCGGCATGAGGTGCCATCGAGCCACGAACGCTCAGCGCTCGACCGTGACGTGAACCTCGTCGCTGAGCGCGCCGGACGCGCTCGCGCGGATGACGTGTGATCCGGTGACCAGCGGAAGGCGGCTCGCGCTCGTCGGACGCCCGTCGACGAACCAGTGCACCTCGCGCGCATCCGCGCCCTCGGCGCGAAGCGCGATCGTCGCGAACCGCGCATCGACGCCGGGCGGCACACCATAGCGGTCGCCGTTCTGCGGTGAGCTGATGCGAAAGCGCGGCGCGCGCGTTACGGTCGACATCCCGGCCTTCGACGACAGCCCGAGCATCGCATCGCCACCCTGGCTCCGCCACTCGGCGTACTCGACGGGAAGCGTCACGCCGCCGCCGCGATGCCAGTCGTCTCGCGCGGTCGGCGCGGTGCCCGGCGCGAACCACTCGGCGAGCGAGGGGCATCCATCGGCCACGAGGAGTCCGGAGAGCGCGCACACCTCGGCCTGCGCAGCGCCCGCGCTCGCTGGCGACGGGAGCACGCCCGGCTCGTAGCGCGCTGCGGTGTGCATGACGACGCGATGCATCAGGGGCCCTGCGCCCGTCACACCGCTCACGCCATCCATCGGGCGGCCGTTGAAGTTTCCGACCCACACGGCGACGGTGAAGCCCGCCGTCGTGGCGACTGCCCAGTTGTCGGTGAAGTGGCGGCTCGTGCCGGTCTTGGCCGCGGCGGGGAATGGAAACTCGAGTGCCGACTCAATCCCGAACCCCGGCACGCGTGCGACGGGATCCGCGAGGATGTCGAGAACGAGCGCCGCCGAGAGCGGCGTCATCACGCGCTGCGTCGCGCGGGAACCCGACTCCGTGACGCCGCGCCGCTCAGCGCGTGTGACGATCGGGCGCCACAATCCACCGCTCGCCAGCGCGCGATACCCGTTCGCGAGCTCGAGCAGCGACACGTCGCCATTGCCGAGCGCGAGGCCGAGGCCGTAGTAGTCCGCACTTTCATGTAGCGAGGCGAAGCCCGCCTGGTGCAGCGTCTGCAACAGCGAGCCAGCGCCAAGCTGTTGCGTGAGCTCGATCGCGGGGACGTTGTAGGAGCTGCCGAGTGCGACGCGCGCGCGGACGGGGCCGTGATACTGCCGGTCGTAGTTGCGCGGGTGATACGGGCCCGTCGACGTCTGGTACGTGTGAGGAATGTCGGCGAGGATCGACGCGGGGGTGAAGCCGCGATCGAAGGCGAGGCCGTAGAGAAACGGCTTGAGCGCCGATCCCGGCTGACGCGGCGACGTGACCATGTCCGTCTGCCCCGACGTGTCTGCCCAGAAGTCGGGAGAGCCAACCCACGCGAGCACTTCGCCGGTGCGATTGTCGAGCACGACCGCAGCCGCCTGCTCGACGCCGCGCTCGCGCAGATCGAGCACGGTGCGCTTCACCTCGAGCTCGACGTCGTGCTGCAGCGTGTAGTCGAGTGACGTCCGCACCTCGGCGTCATCACCCGTGCCGCGCAGCGTCGCGCTGTCGGCCTCCGCGAGGAAGTGCGTAGTGAAGTGCGGCGCGAGAAAGCGCTGAGCGGACGCCGGCGCGAGCATCGGCTCCTGCAGCGCGAGCGCGACGTCGGACTCCGTTGCGACGCCGGCGCCCTGCATGCGCGCGAGCGCGAGCGCGCGACGCACGCGCGCCCGGCGCGGCGAGACCAGCGGATTGTCGACGGATGGTGCATGCGCGAGGCCGGCGAGCATCGCCGCCTGCCCGACGCTCACCTCGCGCGCCGTCGCGCCGAAGTACAGCGACGCCCCCGACTCGACGCCGACGGCGCCCTGTCCGAGCTGGATCCGATTGAGATATTGCTCGAGCAGCTCCTGCCGCGAGAGATGCGCGCCGAGGCGAAGGGCCCAGAGCGTCTGGACGATCTTCCCCGGGATCGTGCGCGGCGTGGGGTGTAGCAGCCGCGACGTCTGCATCGCGATCGTCGATGCGCCCGAGACAACGCGGCGCGCCCGCGCATCGTGCCACGCCGCGCGCGCGACGGCGCGCCAGTCGATGGCGCCGTGCGAGAAGAAGCGACGGTCCTCCACGGCCACGAACGCCGCGATGAGCTTCGCATCGATGCTCGCGATGGGAAGCCAGCGCGCGCGGCTGCCGTCGGCAGCGCGCGTGGTGCGCAGCACGACGCCATCGCGATCGGTGATCGTGAGCGCCGGCTGCGCGATGGGCGCGGTGAGCGCGCGTGGTGGCGGCCACGCGACGAACGCAGCGCCCGCCACGATGCCTGTGGCCGTCGCCGCAAGCGCGACGATCACGGCGCGCTTCACGACGCGAGACACTATCGCGAGCCTCCCTTCACCACCGGCGTCACCATGAACATCCCGCCGTCGCTCCGCCCGCTCACCGCCGGGTTGTACATCTCCTCCGCATGCGCGGGTGGACGCATGAACGCTCCCGGCGTCGTCGCACGCGCGATGTAGCTCGCGGTGTACACGCCGGGCCAAAGATACGTCGCCACGTACACGACGCGATCGTCGCGGATTTCCTTGTGATCCCACGGCGACCACCACCCCGAGTCCCACACGCCGTAGCCCCAGCGATTCGGTTGATCGCTGTCGGCATCGCTGCCCGTGTCGCCATCCTCGTCGCCGCTCGCCCCGAACGCCGCGCCCGGACCCGGCAGCGCCGCCGCCGTGCGCAGCGAAAGATCGACGGCCTCGAGTCCCGCAGGCAGCGGATCATCGAGCACGAGAAAGTGCCGCTCCGACTTGATCGTCACGCGCATCCGCACGCGCACCAGCTCCCCCTCGGCCACACTCACCAGCGGCGTAGCCTTGTCGTAGCTCTCGTACCACCGCTCCACCTGGATCCCCGTGTCCGCGGGGCGCACGGGCTGCGTTTTCGGCACCTCGGAGACGGTGATGTAGTAGTACGCGAGCCCACTACCCTTCGGCACGTCGAGCGCGAGCCGCAGCATCTGCGCGCCACCGGGCATCGCGGTGAGCAGTCCCGCGAGCGACACGCTCGAATCCATACCGTTCGCCGACGTCGCGATGATCGTGCGCCCTGCCGCCCGAACGCGGATCCCCGCGGCTGCCGCGCTCTGCTGCTGCCGCTCGAACATCGCGAGTGCAATCGCCGTCGATCCCTCGTCCTGAGTGTTCCACAGGCCAGCATTCGTGCGCGACTCGTCGAGCAGCGACTGCACGATCGGGCCAACCAGCGGATGCGTCGGATTCACGGCGAGCGTCGCGGTGAGCAGACGCGCCATCGGCCGAGCCCGAGATGCGAAGTAGAAGTCGTGCTTTGCGGTGAGCGGCAGCACCGCACGCGTCCCTTCGAGATGCACCTGCGCCCATGCGGGTGCGATCAGCGCCGTCGCCTCCTTCATGTCGTTGCGGCGCGCCAGCACCTCGGCGAGGCGCAGCCTGTCCTCCCACCAGAGCTGCGCCGCAATCGCGACCAGCTGATGCTCCGCTGCGATGTCCGGCTTCCCGATGCGGCTCAGGAAATCGGCAGACGCGACGCGGTCCGAGAGGCGCGTGCGACGATCGGTGTACCAGCTCGCGATCGGCGTGAACTGCGTTGACGTCGCACCGGCGTTGAGATCCTTCCGCAGGTAGTCGCCGAGCCGCGCGAGCACGGAGTCGTCGACCGCGACGCCCGCGCGCTTTGCGGCGAGCAGGAAGCTCCCGGCATATACGGTGAGCCACGGTGAGGTCCAGTCGCGCGCGTGCCAGAGTCCGATACCGCCATCGGCGCGCTGGCGGCCACTGATCACCGCGACGGCGCGTGCGACGTCGCGCTGCATGCGCGCGCGCACGAGCGTCGTATCAGCCTTTGCATCAAGCAGCGCGAGCAGCGGGAGCGCGGCGCTCGTCACCTGCTCGGTACACTCGTACGGATAGACACGCAGCCCATCGGCGAGCCCGCGCAACACGGCCACCGGCGACGCGCCGAGCGAGAAGGTGACGCGCGAGCGCGCGGGATCGATGCCGGCGGCGAGCGTCATCTCCGCGGAGCCGGAGTCGCGCAGCACCCCTGCGACGGTGAGGTAATGCGGCAGATACTCCGCGCGCACCGGCACCTTCGTCAATACCGCATCTGCATTCCTCCCACTCGTCACGCCGAAGCGGAAGGCAGCGGTGTCGGCAGGCGTCGCATGAAAGGAGAAGCGCACCTCGCGCCCGCGCCCAGCCTCGAGCGTCGCGCTCTTGCTCTTCTCGCCGCGCAGCTCGACGCCGGTTGCCGATGCGTCGATACGCACGGTCGGCGTGCCCCCCGCGCGTTGATTCACGACGGCGCCGGCAGTGAACGCGTCGCCGGGGCGCACGAAGCGCGGAAGCGCCGCGCGCGCGATGAGGGGCCGCGTCACGAGCAGCGACGACTCCCCCTTGCCATATCGATCGCCGGCGGTGACTGCGACGGCCATCACCTTGAACGTCGTGAGATTGTCGGGGAGCTTCGCTTTCGCAGTTGCTCGGCCGTCGGCATCAGTGATGACGGAGCCGAGGAAAAAGGCGGTTGTCTTGAACTGGCTGCGCAGCACGTCGGAACGATCGGCACCGCCGCCGCCGCCCGCGGCGAAGCCCTTCTCGCCCTCGGGGATCTGAGGCGCGACGTTCGCCATGTTGCTCGCGAGGCGCATCCCGATGCCGCGCGTGCGGTAGAGCTGGTCTATCGGGTCTGGAGTTTTGTAGCCGGTGAGCGCTAGCACGCCCTCGTCCACCGCCCACAGCGTGACCTCGGATCGCTGTCCCGCGCCCTTTGCATCACGCACACGCACCGCGATGCTCGCCGTGTCGCCCGGGCGCAGCTCCGCACGCGTGGGCATCACCTCCACCGCGAGGCGCTTCACTTCCGGCGTCACGCGTAGCTCCGTGTAGCCGACGCGAATCGTCGGGCGCCCCGGATCATCGAGATGCCCGGGCGGCGCGCTGCGGCCCCGCGCGATGAAGATCGAGAGGAAGGCGTTCGGTGCGAACGCCTCCGTGATCGGGAACTTCAGCGTCGTCGATCCGGACGTCAGCGTCATGCGCCGCTGCTCGATCACTCCTTCGCGCTCCACCGTGATCCACGCTTCGGCGCCCGTGAACGGCGACGCGAAGAGCACCGTCGCCGTGTCGCCGACGACGTAGCTCGTGCGATCCGCGATCACGTCGACCTTGAGGCGGCTCTCATCGTCCCACGGCACCCAGTCGGTGCCCGTCGCCCATCGATAGAAGGTCGTCGTCGCGTCACGCTTCTTCTCGTCGACGGCCCGCAGCGTCACGGTGTACGTGCCGCCCGCCGTCGGCGTGACGTTGCATGCCGCGGGATCATCCCCGGTCGTCACCTCGCACTTCGCGATCGTGTCCGTCACCCATTCGCCCACCGTCTCGGCCACGCCGTCGCGCTCGCGATGCACCTGATGCCACTCGCGCCGCGCGATGACGCCGCGCACGCGCACACCGCGCACGCGTCCGCCCGCGGGCTTCACCGCGATGATGCCGATCGACTGCGGCGTTCCCGACTTCCAGAAGAAGCTCGTGCCGATCGCCTTCGCGCCGATGTAGAACGAGGCGGGATGGACGATCACCGACGTGCGCGCGCCCGATGATTGACGGTTCACATCCGTGACGTTCGCGGCGAGCGAAACGCGCACCGCGCGCCCTTTCGTCGGCGCCGGCAGCTCGACCGCCAGCGTGCGCACGCCCGTCGCATCGAGCGTGTCCGTTCCGCTCGCGAATACCTGCACGCTGCTGTGCGGCGTGTTCTCCTCGTCCTCCCACCACCAGCCATTGTCGCCGATGAAGTAGCCCTCGGCGCCCTTGATGTCGTCGGTGATGTACGCAGGCGACTGCCACGCCTGCCATGTCACCTGCGCGCGGCCCATCGGCGCGCCGAAGAGGTAGCGCGCCTGCACCGTCGCGTGCATCGAGTCGCCGGGAAAGCGGGGAGCATCACTTCCCGCGAGATCGACGAGGAATTCAGGCGCGCGATATTCGGCGACACGGTAGCTCGCGTCGCCTACCGGCAGCCACTGCGCGCCGCGCTTCGTCTGGATCTGGAGTGCGTACGTGCCGATCGCCGCGTTGCCGGGAAGGTGGATCGACACGTCGGCGGTGCCGAACGACGAGAGCGCGACGACGGAGTCGAGCATCGAGCCACCATCGCGCGTCGAGAACAGCCAGCGCATCGAGTCCGCGCGCGCGGGAACCGTCAGAGCGCCGAGCGATCCGTTGCGCACGATCGCCTTCGCGTAGAGCACGTCGCCCGGGCGATAGATGCCTCGCTCGGTGAACAGCGCGCCAGCAGCCGGCACGCGATCGCCTCCATACGCGGGAGAGATGTTGAAGCGCCACGGATCGAGATCGGGATCGTAGGCGCTCACGCCGACGAGCGCGCGATCGCTGCCGAGTGATGCGGCGACGTAGCCTTCGAACAGCTGGAAGCCGCTGCCGGTGCCGCTGTCGCCGCCGTCGCCTTCTTCGGATTCGTCTGCGGCGGCGGTGTCACGCACGGCGGCGGGCTTTCCGTGGAAGCCCGAGAGCGTCGCGAGGCCCTGGGCATCGGTCGTCGCCGTCGCCGCGACCTGCCCCGTGTAGTCGTAGAGTGTGACCGTCGCTCCCGCGCGCGCCTTCCCGTCGCTCGCGCCGGTCACCCACACCACGCCCGACTCGGCGCCGATCTTCGCGTGCACGCCGAGATCGGTCACCTGGACGACGGCGATCGTCGGATTGCGCTGCGTGGCGGTATCGGGGTGCGGCCGCTCGACCTGCACAGCCCAGAGCGTCGGCTTGCCCGTCGCGGAGATGGGGAGCTTGATCCCGGTGACGCCCGGTTTGTCGGCGGGAATCGAGATCGGGATGCGCGTCTCGCGCGCGCCCGCGCGCACCTTCGTCCAGAGATCGCCGAGGTTCCATTCGGAGCGGCGGATGAACTGCCCTTCGAGGGAGTCGGGAATCGGTGCAGCGGTGACGACGAGCGTGTCGATGTTCACATGCGCGACGGCGAGCGTGCCGAAGCCGCCGCGCTCGACGGTGATCCGTCCGTACGCGTAGTCGATCGATGGCTCGTAGCCAGTGGTTCGATAGCCCGCCGCGGGATTGCCGGTGAGCTTCTGCCCGAAGATGTCGCGCATCGTCGTGTCGGCGATGACGGCGTAGGCGATGTGTGGCTTGAGATGGGCATCGAGCACGAAGCGGTCGGACTCTTCGGTGGTGTCGTCGACCGTGAACGCGACGGCCGGCGCCACCTTCACGTAGCGCATGACCTCGGAGCCGCGCACGGGCGTCGCGAAGCGCACGACGAGCGGGCCGGTCGGACAGAACTTTACCGATGTTTCGCACGACACATTTGCGATGCGGAACGACCCGTACGTCTCGAACTTCCACTTCGACAGTGCGGGGCGATCAGCGGAGAGCTCGAGCGGCGCGACGACCGCACCGCTGCACGCGAGTGGGAGAGGCGAAACGGGGACCAGCGAGACGACGCGGCGCAGCGAGTCGCCGCCCCGGAAGTCGTGATACTCCCACGGATCCTTCTGGTCGAGCCGCCGTTGCGTGCGCGCCTCGAGCTTTATGGCGCGCGCGCCACCCGCGCACGAGGCATCCATCGCGAGATACGCGCGCGCGGAAAGCTGCGCGAGATCGACGGGCCCATCGTACACGAGCGCGAAGCCGGACGACGGCGTGAGGAAATGGGGCACCGTCTTCTTCGCCACGGGCAAGCCGCCGACGAGCACGGGCGCGCGGACGCGGAAGGAGAAGGTGTACGGCGCCGCCAAGCGGCTGCCGTCCATCGCCCGAAACCCCTTCCCTACCGTTACGGTGTAGCGCGGTGCCGGGCTCAGCAAAACGGAGGGCGTCAGTACAATCGTGACGGGATCCCGCCACTCCACGCGCCCAGGAACGGCCGGCACCACGGACACGACGCCTCGCGGGTCGACCGACCTGTCCAGAGATCCCGCGACGGGTCGGTCGAAGGTGACCTCGATGGTCGCGGCCCGACCTGCAGAATCCGCAGGAGTGGCCCGCAAGACCCGTAAAGGGGTCCGTGGCGCGGCCAAATAGGCCGACGCTCCCGCAATGGCTAAGGCTGCTTTAAGTAGGCGCATGGGTTGCAGTTAGAGATCCCACCCTGGAACGAGCCTTTACACTCGGCGCGAAGAAATGTTAAATCTTCTTACCGAACGACTTTGATAGTGTATCATGTGCTTGCACAGGGGGAACAGAAGGTGCCGCTGCGCCAATTCATTGATCGACGGGCTGAATGCCGAGTTTGCTGGTGGATAATCCGCTCATGGTGATTGCCGTGAGCATTGTGCTCCTGATCGCCACGGTTTCGATCTCGGCGAGCGGGGTGTTTTTCGCGCGGAAACGTGCATCGCGCCGGCATCGGCACGGCGCGTTGCCGCCAATGATGGTCACGGGCGGACGCGATCGGCGCGATCGCGAGACCCCGATGACGAACGTGAAGGGAGCAGAGGTGCTTCCTGGTCATCTCGAGGTCGAGGTCGGCAGCAATGTGGGCGAAGCGATTCGCTTCATGCGCCTGAAGGGGGAGCCGGCGGACATCACGATCGGCGCAGCGGAGGGCCCCCGCCATCGTCACATCAAGCTACCGGCCGACACGATCAGCCGCACGCACGCGCGCATGCAATACGAGCAGGGTCGCTGGCGCATCACGAATCTCTCGGCGAACAACCCGACACTGGTCAACGGTCAGGAGCTCGACTCGTCCGCCCGCACCCGCCTCCTCGACGACGGCGACATGATCCAGATCGGCGAGATGCTCCTCCGCTTCCGCGCCGACTAGCGCTCGGCGGAAGCGCCCCGCTGAAACGCACGAATCGCCCGACATCCCCAAACATCACTTCGCGTCCTTGGCCGCCGCCTCCGCAAGCATCTTCGCGATGCGTGACTCGAGGAGTCCGTTGCTCGAGCAGCGGACGCTTCCCCCCGGACGATCGGCTGCCGTCGCCTTGGCCTGGACCTCCATGCGCACCTTCGAGAAGCCGCCATCGGCCGCGACGACCTGCGAGATGACCCGAATGCGAATGTCGTAGCTATCGGCGGTGGAGATGCCGATCATGTTGCTGCAGTCGAAGTAGTGAGAAATCCGCTGCTTCGCGATCGTGTGCCGGAAGTTCGTGCCGGCATTGCCGAAGATCATCTGCTTCGTGTCGATCACGTTCGGTGGCGAGCGACGACGCGCGCGCCACGGTTAGCTCGCGGGCTTGTTCGCGAGTTCGGACATCATATGCGCGATGCGCGCCTCCAGCGCTCCCGTGCTCACGCAGCGGGCGCTCGTGCTCGACTCGCCGGACGCGCGACCATTCGCCTCGACCTGCGTGCGGATCGACGAAAGTCCGGCATCAGCAGGGATCACCTGGGAAACGACGCGCACGATGATGTCATACTGATCCGCGTTCGGGATCCCGGCAGTCGCGCCACAGTCCAGGTAGCGAGACATCCGCTGGCGTCCGAGCGTACCGCGAACCTTGAGTCCGGCGTTGCCGAATACGTGCTGCCTTGAATCGATGACGTTAGGATCGATTCCGAGCTCACCGAAGACGGTCGGATACTCGGACCATGCCTTATCGACGCCGACGAGAAGCTGGGTCTCCTCGTAGGTATGCTGATGCTCCCAGTCGATCTCGATGACATTGGCGCCCCCCGTTTCAATGCGCGTGAGCTGCTCCGTCGAGCGAAGATCGGGACTCTGCGTTGTGGACTTGCCGCCGTTGCCCGAAGAGCACGCGCTGAGAATCACCGCCGTGGCGACCAACGAAGTACGAATCACGTTCGACCTCCAGATTGCCGAGAGAAGATTTCCGGGCGAATGATCGTCCGCGTGGCTGCGTGATAAATAGGAAGCGGATGGTGATTCGCAAGAGTGTGTCACACCCCTCGCGCTACATGGCCGGTTGCTGCAGATACTTGCCCAGCCACCCCTGCACTTCGCTCCACCAGAGTTTCTGGTTCTGCGGCTTCTGAATCCAGTGGCCCTCGTCGGGGAAGACAACGAGCCGGGACGGCACGTGCTGTCGCTGCAGGGCCGAGAAGAAGGAGAGATCTTCGGTGTACGGCACGCGGTAGTCGAGCTCTCCGGCGGTGACGAGCGTCGGCGTCTTGAAGTTCTTGGCGTACAGATGCGGCGACCACTTCCGATAGTTCTGCGCCATCGCCGTCGAGTCCCAGTAGGCGCCGCCGTACTCCCACGTCGGGAACCAGAGTTCCTCCGTCGCGCCGTACATGTTCTCGAGATTGTATGGGCCGGCGTGGCTGATGAGTGCCTTGAAACGATCGCTGTGTCCGGCGATCCAGTCGACCATGTAGCCGCCGTACGATCCACCGGCCGCGCTCATGCGCGTGCCGTCGAGCCACGGCGCCTTCACCAATGCGGCGTCGAGTCCGAGCATCAGGTCGGAGTACACCGCGCCGCCCCAGTCCTTTGAGATCGCGTCGACGAACTTCTGTCCGTAGCCGGGCGATCCACGCGGATTGATGATCACGAGGCCGTATCCCGGCGCCGCGAACATCTGGTAGTTCCACCGCCCGTGCCACTGATCGAGCCACGGCACCTGCGGTCCCCCGTGGATGAGGAGGACGACGGGAAATTTCTTTCCCGGCGTCCACTGCGGCGGACGCAGGATCATCCCCTGCACGCTGTCGCCGTTGGCACCCTTGAACCAGTAGTCCTCCACCGGATACACCTTGAGCGACGCGAGCAGCGAGTCGTTCGCATGCGAGAGCTGCTTGAGCCCCGAGACGCCGGCGCCGAGCGTGGCGACGAAGACTTCGGCGGGCCGATCGGCGGCGTCCTGCACCCATGCGAGCATCCGTCCCGCACGATCGAGCGACGGCGACGAGTTGTTGCGCTCCGAGAGCACGAGCGATGGCGCGCCGGCCGAGCCGTTCGCGAACGTGGAGCGATAAAACTTTTCGCGCGAGGCATCCACGGTCTGGATGAGGAGGCTATGGCCGTCCGCCATGAAGGCGTAGCTGTCGGAGTTGCGGTCCCACGAGGGGAGCAGCTCGCGCGACGCATGGCTCGAGCGATCGTACGCCATCAGACGCCAGCGGTCGGACTCGAAGCCTGCGCGCGCCTGCGAGTGATAGAGGATGTAGCGGCCATCGGGCGAGTACACCGGATTCTCATCGGCGCCCTTGTTCGCCGCGGTGATGACGTTCGACGCCCCGCCCGCGGATGGCACGGTATAGAGATTGTTGTCCGTGCTCCACGCATCCTCGCGTCCGGAGTTCTTCGCGGTGTACGAGAGCTCGCGGCCATCGGGAGACCACGCGTAGCCCTCGCTGCCTCCGAACGGTCCCGGCGGTACGTCGTAGACTGCGCCCGGGGTGAGATCGACGACGCCGTGGCCATCCGCGCTCACCGTGAAGAGATGCGCGCGCGTGCCATCGTCCCACGCATTCCAGTGGCGATACATGAGCGCATCGGCGACGTGCGCCTTCACCGGATTCGATGACGCCGCCTTCGAGCGCGCGACGTTGCACGCGTCGTCACTACACGTCGGATAGACTCGCGACGTGAACGCGATCTTTTCACCGTTCGGTGACCAGATCGGACCCGTCGCGCCGCCGGAGAGCGTCGTGAGCTGCTTGCGCGAGCCGCCCGCCTGGTCCGCGACCCAGAGCTGATCGTCCGCGATGTAGGCGACGCGCTTTCCATCCGGCGACCAGCGCGCTTCGCCGACGCTCGTCGATGCGTCGGGGTACGGAATCGCGGTGCCGCCGCCGGTCGAGATCTTGTAGGTGAGCGACGAGCGGCTGTTGGACTCGAGATTGGTCGTTCCCACCGAGTACAGCACGGACTGCCCATTCGGCGCCATCTGCGGATCAGAGACGGCCTTGACCGCCTCGAAGCTTTCTATGGTAAGCGGAGCGCCGGTCTGCTTGCCCTGCGCGGCGATGGGCGCGGGGGCGGCGACAGCGGCGAGTGCGAGCAGGGCTACGCGAATGGATGTGTAGGTCATGCGAGCGTCCTCTGAGGAGTGCGAGCGCGGGCGGTGCCGTAATCAATAGTGGCTCGCGGGGGCGAGCGCCGATAGCGCCCTGAGGGGGTCAACGTGGACGTTGCCGCCCGCCCGCTCCGTGCGTCTTTCTCTGGTACCCCTATGTGCACGACATGCATCCACGCCCGGAGTGAACGGCATGAGCCAGGTTGCTGAGCGCAAGCGCCCCGATCCGTACGCCGACGAGAACACGATTCTTCGCCGCAAGAAAGGAGTTACGATCGGCGCCTATCAGGGACTGACGATCGCGGTGCTCTCCTGCCTCGTCGGCGCCCTCTTCTTCCTCGGCGTCAACTCCGCCGCACAGAAGGGCGTGTCGATCGTCGCGCTTCTCGTCGCTGCTGCGTTTCTCGTGACGATGGCGCGGCGCAAGAGCCGCTCGGTCGAGTCGGATCGTACGCAGATGATCGTGGCCGTGTGGCTTGCGGGCACGGCGTTGTGCTGGATCGGGATGGCCGTCGTGCTCTTCCTGCCGCCGAATCTGCTGTGGGAGAGCGGACCGCTGTACGCGACCGTGATCGGTGCAACGGGCGTCTTCATGACGGCGGCTGGTGCGCTGACGCTGTCCTCGATCTACGGCCGCGACTGGGCGAGCCGGAAGGGACGCACGACCTGATCGGAGCGTCTAGTTCGGCTTCATCCAGACGAGCAGCACGCCTACCATCCGATAGCTCACTCCGTACATTTCCCGCGTGGCGGGTCCGACCCGGACCCGCGCGGAGTCGATGCGTGCGGGCGAGATGGTATCGAGGGGCGGATCCAGCACGACGCGCTCCCCGTTGAAGGAGCCCGATCCCCGCTTCTCCCCATCGATCACGACGAGCACCTTATCGCCGCGGTTCAGCAGCGGCGCGGCGGCCTCCGCTCCGCTTTCGATTCCACTTTCGGGAACGAGCGCCGTCGGATTGGCTGCATGATGATGGCAGCCGGCCGCCAACACCGGGATGAGCGCGAGGAAAATCCATCGCGCCGTGCGGCTCACTACGGAATACATGATCAGGCGCACCTCAGCCGTCGGGAAACGTTCGCTGGAACTCTGGTCGGCGAATGCACGCCGCGCAATGCTGGCGATGCGAACGGTAGCCGTCGCGATGTCGATCGCGTGCATCGCGATGACACCGCGAGCACTTCGGGCACAGGCGGTGCCCGGCACTCTCGTCACCGGTGAGAACGATGCGTTCGACATCTGGCTCCCGTCGAAGGAGCGACCCGATGGCGAGTACACGAACGGCATTCGGGTCTCGCTCTCGCGCGCGACAGCGCCGCTGTGGGGGAGGCTCGTGCCTTCCGCCGCGCCATGCACGGCGCGCGAGGCGAGCGGCGCGCGCTGTCTGACGACGGAATTCGCGATCGCGCAGCAGATGTACACGCCGGAGCCGCTGAGTCATCGCGCATCGCAGCTCACGCCGGGCGCCCCCTCGGACAGCACGGTCTCCGCACCGATTCCCGGCGACCGCGCGTTCGCGGGCTGGCTGCACGCGGATGTCACCGCGAACATCCTCTCGGAGAAGCGGCTGACGTCGTTCGGCATCGTCGCCGGCATCACGGGACGCGAGTCGGGCGCGGAGGCGCTGCAGAAGGGCTTTCACCACATCATCAACCAGGTCGATCCGCCCGGCTGGCGCTACCAGCTCGGCTTCTTCCCGGCAGCGCGCGCGTCGTACACGGACCATCTCCGCCTCGCGTACGCGGCGCCCGACGGACACGATTTCTTCGATGTGCTCCCATCGTGGAGTGCGCAGCTCGGCAACGCGCGCACGAGCGCCTACGGCGAGCTCGAAGCGCGCATCGGCTATCACCTGTCGCATCCATGGAGCCCGGCCGCACGCGCGCGCGCGGGAGCGCGCGACTTCGGCGTGTGGCTGTATGGCGGTGTGCGCGAATCGCTCGTGGCCTACGACCAGCTCCTCGACCGCAGCTACGCGAAAAACGACACGACCTTTTCGGTCGATCGCATCCCGTGGGTCAACAGCTACGACTTTGGCGTCGCAATCCGCCGCCACTCGCTGACAATCACTTTCGGCGGCACCCACATGGGCAAGGAATACAAATCGGAAGAAGTCCCCAACCACTCATACGGCACCCTCACCGTCACCGTGGACCGCGGGCTAGAGCCGTGAAGAAGGCAGGAGTTGAGTTCGGCTGGCTCCACGATTCGATCATCACGAGCATCGAGTTCCGAGTAGCCGACAACGGCAATCGCAATCTCGAGATGCACATGGATTGTCCGAGTGATTGCGGTTACGAGCCGTGGGAAGGCAAGAAACTGACTGTTCTTGTAAGTGACATCGCGCTGATGATGCACACGGTCTTCGGCATGCAAACCGGAAAAGAGTCAATCAATTTCGTAGAAAATGGGATCTCTGATATCACGCGCGCGAAAATGCGAGCGTGGGAGCATCGCAAATTTGGAATCGACCCCGAGGCATATACGATAGTGTTTCACAGCGGTTCGATGATAGAAGTGCTTTGTAGCACGATTGCAGTGCTTGTGAGAGCATGAGAGTGATTCAGAGAGGGTCGCACTAGACTCGTCGCCGCTTGAGTCGATTCTCACAAATGACACGATAGAACTTCGGCTGATGCCCGAAGTGCAGCAGCAACCCGACTTCGATATTCGTCGCGCAGAGGTAGCTGAACAGCTGCCCTTTTGCGCCCGGATGCAGACGCTCCGTGGCTTTGATTTCGACCACAAGTCTCTCATCAACCAGCATGTCGAGAGTCTGCGAAGCGAGTGGCTCACCCCGGTAATGCACCATGACCGCGACCTCTCGCGCCACTCGATGACCCTTGGCAAGCAGCTCCCGCTCGAGGGCGAGCGCGCAGACATACTCTCGAAAGCCGAAGCCGAGTTCGCGGTGGACGACATAGAATGCGCCGATGATGGAACGGGTCAGCGCATCTTGGAAGAGCGCGGACTCACACTTCGCGGACATCGAGTACAGTGGGCGGGATTCGCCACACGGTTATCATCCAATTGTCCTATCCGTTTCCTGTCCGTTCCATCCGTTTTTTGTCCGCCTCATCAAGGTGGTGTAGTTGTCTTGGCGGGCTCGAACAGCTGTAGATACGGACAACAGACGGACGGAACGGACAACTAACGGAAAGCGCGAAAGAGCATAAGACCCTACAACAGCTTCGTCCCGCGCCAAGTCAGGGTCCATTCGCGCGTTTGGCCCGGTTCCAGGTAGTTCGCGCTGCGCCATTGGCCCAGGGCTTCCGTGAGTGAATCCGGAGCGCCGATGCATGGTTCGAATGCGAGGTTGCTGTAGCTCTTGCCGCGCGGGAAGGGGGACCAGCCGCCGCGGTTGAGCCAGAGGCCGAAGTGCGTCACGTTCGCCGTGTCGAAGGAGACCTCGAGTCGCGCGTTCGATTCCTCCACCGCTGCGCGCCCCGTGCCCATGTCGACGAAGAGCTTGCACGCGTACTTCCGCGCGATCTGATCAGGATTGCGGAAGTCGTGATTCTTTCCGGCCGCCACCGCGCGCGGCCAGCGATGCTCCGCGCCCGGGCCGCCAAGCTCGATGCCGTATTGCGACCAGACACGCACACGCGCGCCCTCAGGAAATTCGAGCTTCGTGTTCTTCGTCAGCGGCAGCAGCGGATGCGCGCTCCATAAAAATGGCAGTCGATCCAGCCCATCGTTCGTCACCGCGTAGTGCATCTCGACGCGATCCGTCGTCACGTAAATCGCGCGCGCGAAACGATACGGCATCCGCTTCCCCACCCATCCGCATACCGCGTACGTCCCTTCGTCGAGCGTCTTGAGCTCGAATGTCGTCGACTGCGACCAGAGCTCGCCGTGATCGGGGAGCGCGAGACCGCTGTACGCGTTCGGCAGCGACAACGCCGCGTAGCGACCCGAGATCGCGGGAAGCGTGCACGCCGCCACCGTCGGGAAGCACTCGTCGTAGCCGCCCGAGTCCGCGGTCTCGACGTACGACGCACCATCGATCGGCGCCTGATGCGCGATCACGTCGCTCGTCCACAGCCACTCGCGCCCCGCCATCTCCATGCTCGCGATCTTGCCGCCGAGTGCGGGGATGATAACGACCTTCGTGGTCCCGGCACGCAGCTCGGCGGATCCGAACACCGGACGCACCGCAGTCGTCACGCGATGCTCGCCGGATCGATGCCGCGCGTCGCGAACACACGCGCCACCGTGTCGCCGATCCTGTTGTTCGGCGTGCTCGCGCCCGCGGTGAGCCCAACGCGCACCGCGCCGTGCGCCGGCAGCCACCCCGATACGATCTCCTCCGCGCGCCCGACCGGCTTGTGGCGAATCGTACCCGCCTGCGGATCGATCGCCTCCGCATCCTCGACGTGGTACGTCGTCACCCGCTCCGCACACAGCGCCGCGAGGGAGATCGTGTTGCTCGAGTTATAGCCACCGACCACCACCATCACATCGAGCGGCTCGGCCAGCAGCTCCTTCACGGCATCCTGCCGGTCCTGCGTCGCGCTGCAGATCGTGTCGAAGGATCGAAAGTCCACAGAGCGCGCCTCTACTCCACGCGCACGCTCGATCGCGTTGCCGACCTCCTCGCCGATCGCGAGCGACTCGCTCGCGAGCATCGTCGTCTGATTCGCGACGCCGATGCGGCGCAGATCCAGGTCCGGATCGAATCCGGCGGAGACCGCAGGCGCGAACTTCGCGAGGAAGACGTTTCGGTCGCCACGCCCCTCGACGTACTCGCACACCATTTTCGCCTCACCCATGTCGCGCACGACGATCCAGTGCGCGCCGATGTGCTTCTCCGCCTGCGACGCCGTCGCGCGCGTCTCCTCGTGGTAGTGCTTGCCGTGGATGAGCGACGTCAGCCCGTCTCGCGCATAGGCGTCGACTCGCTTCCAGACGTTGAGCACGGAGCCGCACGTCGTGTCGACCATCACGCAGCCGGATTCGCGGAGCGTCTGAAAGTCCTTCATCGGCACGCCGAACGCCGGAAGGATGACGACGTCCTGCGGCGTGATCGCCGAATAGTCGAAGCCGCTGGCGTCGGGAACGAGAATCTCGATACCCATCTCGCGCAGCCGGTCGTTGACGTGCGGATTATGGATGATCTCGCCGACCAGCAGGATGCGGCGGTCGGGAAATTTCGTGCGCGTCTGGTAGGCGTACTCCACCGCGCGCTCGACTCCGTAACAGAAGCCGAACTCACGCGCGAGGCGGACGGTGACGTCGCCGGCGGTGAGCTCGTAACTCCTTGATTGCAAGAGATCTACGAGCCGCCCGGAATAGTCGGTGGCAAGCGTCTCCTGGACGTCCGCCTTGAGGCCGAACCCCTTCCGGAAATACATCGCGTTCTCATTCGCCGCCATGTCTGGCAATCTAGCCGCTCGCTGGGGAGCGCGAAACGCGCGACTCAGAAGGTGAGACGACGATAGTCCATCGTCTGGTCGCCGCCCTGCACCGGAACGACGTTCTGCGGCCGCGGCGGTATGGACACCCCGGCGATCGGCGCGGTCCACGCCGATTCGGAGGTGAGCTCGAGCTCGAGCTTTCCGCCACTCGGCATCGTGAGCTCGAGCACGAAGCCGGAGTCCGGCGGCGCCGCGTACGACATCGCCCACTTCGGCGTCGGACGACGATAGCGTGTCGTGTCGATGGTGCGTCCATCGATCGCCGCAGCGAGGACGACGCCCTCCGCGGCGCGCATCTCAACCTCCTGCGTTAGCGGCGCGGAGACGATGCGGAGCGATAGTCGCCGACCCTTGGCCGTGGTCGAGTCTGCGATGACGGTAGCCGTGGGAGCCGCGAGCGCGATTCGCGGAACCGAGCGCACCATCGTCCGCAGCTCGCGTCCGAACACACGATCGAGCCACGCCGGTGGGCTACCGGCTGCAGGCACCTTACTCGGCGTGATGATCTGCGCCGTGGTGCCGAGCGCCGACGCGCTCCATGATCGCGGCCTCGCGAGCTCGGCGGGGGCAACGAGCCACGCATCGCTCGCATCCGCATCCTCCGCGTAGACGAGCAGCGATGGCACTGGATGGTCGACGGTGTTGCGCACGGTCGCGGCGCCTACGACGAAGAGGAGAATCGTCGCCGCGAGGAGGCCGAGCGTCGCGCGCCAGCGTCGGTTGCCCGCGATCGCGTCGAACTGCGGAACGATCACCCAGGCCAACAGGGGGATCAGCACCCCCATGATCACGCTGCCTCCCGTCGTGAGACCGAGGAGGATCAAGCCGATGCTGTAGATCACCGGGACCAGCAGCGCCATCGCGATGAAGGTCGCGATCCAGAGCGAGATCGAGGCGCCTGCATCAGTGCGGGCAGCGGATGGCGAAGCGATGGACGCGGCGATCAGCGGCCAGACGAAGAGGAAGCTTGCACCAGGGAATTTCCAGCTCACGTACAATGTCAGTATAGCCCACACGATAAGCGCGCCGGCGTGCGTTCCGGCGGCGCTCCCCCACCGCCGCACCAGCGCCCAGCAGGCGGCTGCGACCGTGAGCGCGAGGAGCGCAATCGCCACGGCGTACAGCGCGCTGAAGCCCGGAGTTCCGCCGAGCGACGCGTGAACGCGCGTCATCTCCATTCCGGCGAGCAATGCGGCGCCGCCACCGAGCGCAGTCGCGACGATCGTCGCGAGAACGCCGAGGATGAGATCGCGGATCCAATGGGACTCGCGGCGGCGGAGGGAGATGAGCGCGATCACCACGAGGATCGCGCCGACGATCGCGAGCGGGCGAGCAGCGCCCTCGGGATAAAACACGACGCCGAGCAGCGGGAAGTCGAAGAAGACCGCGTCGCCGGTGACTGGGCGCGGCAGCGCGCCATTCGCGAGCGCGCGCGTGATCGCGAGCGCCTGCGCCCCCTCGTGCTGGATGGTGCCGGGGTTCAGCTCGGCGACGTTGTCTTGCGAGGTGTGGTAGCGCTCGACGCCATCGCCGAACGCGAAGTTGAGCGCGGGCTGCCCGAGGAGCGCCACCTCGGAGAGATCGGTATCGTTGGGAAGCGTGCGGTAGACCGTCACCATCAGCGAGGTGCCGAAGGCGTCGGGCGCGCCGCGGAAAATTCGCACGAGATCGAGATTGCCCGGACCCGTCTCGAACATGAAGACGCGACCCGTGGTTCCGCGCGCATCGAAGTTGAGTGTGACGGCGACGTCCTTCGCCCACCGATGCTCGCGGACGAACGCGGCGGCGCCGAGCAGCCCTTCTTCCTCGCCGTCGGTAAAGAGCGCGATGACGTCGTGCGTTAGCGGTGGACCGGAACGGAGAGCGCGGAGGGTTTCGAGCAGCACCGAGGTTCCCGATCCGTCGTCGCCGGCGGCGGGGCCGGCAGGAACGCCGTCGGTGTGCGCCATCAGGAGCACGGCGGGGCCGCCGGGATGCGTGCCCGGGAGCCGCGCGACGATGTTGTGCACTCGGCCCACCGCCTGATAACGCGTTCCGACGCCTGTCGCCTCCTGCACTTCTGCCGGCACGTGGATCGACGCGAGCTGCGTGAGTACGTAGTCGCGGACGCGCGCGGCGTCGGCGCTGCCGATCGGGTGCGGCCGCTGCGCGATCGCCTTCACGTGCACCTTCGCCCGCTCGGCCGAGAACACCGTGGCCGACGCGGTCGCGGCGACTGGCGCTGGGGGATGGCCAGCGCGGAAGACGAGCGCGGCTACCAGCGCAAGAAGGATCAGCGATCGGAGGAGCGGAGTCAGGCGGGCGGGCGCGGCCATATGCCTTGCGTGGTTCGTTCGCGGGAGGAGTAATTGGTCCGGCGAAGATAGCGCGCGCTGCCCAGCATTGCGCCAGTGATCGGGAAGCGGGCGCTACGGTATCCATACGGCTTTTTTGGTTTCGACGGGTGCGCGGGCGTCCCTTAAATTTCGGGGAAATGACCCCCGATCCGCCAGACACCGTCCCACTACTTCGCCCAGCGCCCATCGCGAAGGGTGATGCGATCGGCATCGTGGCGCCGTCGTACGCGCCCAGGCCGGGATGGCTGTTGCGAGGTGTGAAGGCGCTCGAACACGCGGGCTACAGCGTGGTACTCGATCCGGAGATCGCGACTGGCCGCCGCTTCAAGCGACTCGAGGATGAGCGCAGGGCCGAGAACTTCATGGGGGTGTGGCTGGACCCCAAGGTGAAGGCGGTGATTGGCGGCACCGGTGGCTACGGCGCCGTGCGCATGCTACCGTATCTCGAGCCCGAGGTGTTCCGAAGAAATCCGAAGATCTTCGTCGGCTACTCGGACATCACCGCGCTGCATCTGTGGATGATGCGGCGGTCGGGGCTGCGCACCTTCCACGGGCCGACGGTCGATGATCTCATCCCGAGCACGCGCGACATGACGATGGCGTCGCTGCTCACGGCGCTGACGACGCCGCGGCCGACGACGAAGATCGGGCGCGGGATCGCGCGAGTGGTGCGTCCGGGGCGCGCGACGGGCCGGCTAATCGGCGGGAACCTGTCGCTGGTGCAGCAAACGATCGGCACACCGTACGAGATCGACACGCGCGACTCGATTTTATTTCTCGAAGAGACGCGCGACCCGATGAGTGTGCTCGACGAGCGGCTCGTGCATCTGCGCGCGGCGGGATTGTTGCGTCAGGTGCGCGGTGTGATCATCGGAAAGCTGTCGATCGATCGTTCGGAAGAAGATGAATTCGAAAATTTTCTTCTCGATCTACTGTCGGATCTCGACGTGCCGGTGCTGACGGACTTCCCGGCGGGACACGAAGTGCCGAATCTGACGATTCCGATCGGGACGGAAGTGGAGCTAGTGGCGGAGGAGACGACCGGGTGGATCACGTATCGCGAGGATGCGTTGACGGGTGGCGAGGTGGTGCAAGCGTGAGTGAAACGTCATGATCGAAGTAATGGTCGCAGACATCACCACACTCGACGTCGACGCGATCGTCAACGCCGCGAACGAGCAGCTGCGCGGCGGCGGCGGCGTGGACGGCGCAATCAACCGAGCCGCCGGTCAGGAGCTCGTGTGGGCGAGTCGCGCGCTCGGACCCATCGCGACGGGGAGCGCCGTGATCACGCCGGGCTTTGCGCTGCGCGCGCGGTACGTGATTCACGCGGTGGGCCCCGTGTGGCACGGCGGCACGAAGCACGAAGCGGAGTTGCTCGCGCGCGCGTACGACGAGAGCTTCGCGCGCGCGCGCGCGGCTGGCGATGTGCGCACGATCGCCTTCCCCGCGATTTCGACCGGCGTGTACGGCTACCCGAAGGAGCGCGCGGCGGTGATCGCCGTGCGTGCGATGCAGAAGCATGAGAAGGAGTTCGAACGCGTCATCGCGTGCGCGTTCGACGAGGAGACGGCGGGGCTGTATCGGCGAGCCATAGGTCCGCGAAACGAGAGGTAGCTACTATTTGCGAGCGAACGTCCATTTAGAAGCGAGTGGAGACTGCCGTGCGCCTAGCCGAATTCATCGAGACGAACTCCGAGCCCATTCTGACGGAGTGGGCCGCTTTTGCGAAGACCCGCGGTCCCGCGGCGAGGTTGATGGACGAGACTGCGCTCCGGGACCATGCTTCCGAGATGCTGCAGGCGATCGTGATCGATCTCCGATCGTCGCAGAGCCGTTTGGAGCAGTCCGAGAAAGCCAAGGGAAATGCAGATACCACACCGGCTGAACCCGACACCGCCGCAGAGGTGCACGGTGCGGATCGCGCATGGAGCGGATTTACAATTGGCGAAATGGTCTCCGAGTATCGCGCGCTGCGAGCCAGCGTCATTCGTCTCTGGATCAAGAGCGGTGGCGCGCTCACGGGCGGCGACCTTGATGACGTTGTGCGCTTCAATGAAGCCATCGACCAGTCGCTCGCTGAGGCGATCACTCGT
Organism: Gemmatimonadaceae bacterium; assembly: GCA_039935955.1. Classification (GTDB taxonomy): domain Bacteria; phylum Gemmatimonadota; class Gemmatimonadetes; order Gemmatimonadales; family Gemmatimonadaceae; genus FEN-1250. The sequence continues at coordinate 23,216 of JBDTJH010000094.1, read as the reverse complement.
TACTCGACCGATCTCGAGCACTCCAAGGAGATGTTTCTCGCCGTTCTCGGCCACGACCTGCGCACGCCGCTTGGCGCTGTGCTCATGTCGTCACAGTTCATGCTCGACACCGGGGAGCTGATCGAGCCGAATCTGACCCTCACGAAGCGCATTGCGCACAGCGCGAGGCGCATGAACGAGATGGCGGACGACCTGTTGGACTTCACGCGCAGTCAGCTCGGGACCGGAGTGCCTATCGTCCGAGCACGGATTGATATCGCGACAGCTCTCCGACACGCGATCGACGAGATCGAGGCAGCGCATCCGGGCCGCACATTCGAGATGCGCGCGACCGGAGACTCGGAGGGCGAGTGGGACGGTGCAAGAATGGGCCAGGTGTTCGCGAACCTGTTGGGCAATGCCGCGCAGCACGGTGCACCCGGGAGCCCGATCGGCGTTGAGTTGCTCGGTGAAAATGAAGAGATCGTCGTGATCGTACACAACTTCGGAGCCGTCATCCCACCGTCGGAGCTCTTCGGGATCTTCAGTCCCTTTAAGCGACTCAAGCCAGGCGCGCCGGTGTCACGCGACGCAAGCAACCTCGGGCTCGGCTTGTTCATCGCCGATCGCATAGTGAAGGCGCATTCGGGGATCATCGATGTGCAGTCATCGTTCGAGGCGGGGACATCATTCATTGTTCGCCTCCCGCGCGATTCGAAGACACCGCCCGCGCCGCTGCGAGCGACCTCGCGCACGGACCGGCGCGCGCGTCAGCGAACGGAAGACTGAGATTATCCGATGACACCATCGCGGCGACTGTGGGACGTCGCTAGATCGAGGCGCGCGCCTCTTCCGTCGACAGGATGTGCTGCTCCACCAACCCCCTGAATTCCGCTGGCAGCGCCAGCTTCTTGAGCTCGATGTCGACACACACGAGCACGAGATGCGCCGCAGCCATCAGCGTCTTCCGGTCGTCGCGAAAGAGATCGACGTTCATCGTCACCGACGTACGACCGATGTTGCTGAAGTACGCCGCGATCACGACCTGATCGTCCAGCTTCGCCGGCGAGAAATACTCGATGTGCATCACCTTCCGCGGCAGCCACAGCTTGTACTGCGCGTGCAGCTTGCTGAGCGGCGTTCCGAGCGAGCGGTACAGGTCCGTTTCGGCGATGTCGAGAAAGCGGGTGTATGCGCTGTAGCGTGCGATGCCGGCGAGGTCGATGTCCTCCCAGCGGATGTAATCGGTCGTGACGAACGGGGCCTTGTCGGTCATGGCTGGAATCTACCCCCGGCCGTCGCAGCCTGCGAGAATTCAGGGTGGCGTTGGCGGAACTTTCGACAGCGCCGCAGCCTTGAACCGTTCTACCCTCGCGGAGCAGCCCCTCATGTCCGAGCGTAATGGCGCGATCAAGCCGATCGCGATCTACCACGAGCACCCGGACTGGTTCCGCCCGCTCTTCGCCGAGCTGGATCGGCGTTCGGTGCCCTACGAGCGCCTCGACGCCGCGGCGCACACGTACGACCCGTCGGAGACCTCGGTTCCCTGGTCGCTCGTGTTCAATCGCACCTCGCCCTCCGCGTATCTCCGCGGACACGGCCAGGCGACCTTCTACACGCTCGACTGGCTTCGCCATCTCGAGCGCCTCGGCGTTCCCGTCGTCAACGGCGCGCAGCCGTACACGGTCGAGATCTCGAAGGCGATGCAGCTCGACATCCTCCGCGAGCTCGGGCTGCCGTTCCCGCGCGCGCGTGTGATCAACCACGCGCGCATGGCTCCGCGCGCCTCGCGCGGCCTCCGCTTTCCGGTGCTCGTGAAGGCGAACATCGGCGGCAGCGGCGCAGGCATTACGCGCTTCGACAACGAAGCGTCGCTTGCGAAGGCCGCCGCCGCCGGCACCATCGATCTCGGCATCGACAACGTCGCACTCGTGCAGGAGCAGGCACCCTTGACCGATGCGCACATCACGCGCGTCGAAGTGCTCGGCGGGAAATTCCTCTACGCCATCGATGTGTATCCCGACGTCGGCTCGTTCAACCTCTGCCCCGCCGACGTCTGCCAGACAACGGATGGCCGCGAGCTCGTGCGCGGCGCGTGCGCGACCGATTTGGCGAAGAACGGGATGCGCGTGGAGGCGGCGCATCCGTCGAAGGAGATCATCGCGCAGATCGAGCAGATCTCCGCGCACATCGGCCTCGACATCGGCGGTATCGAGTATCTCGTCGACTCGCGCGACGGGAAGCACTACTTCTACGATGTGAACTGCCTCTCGAACTTCGTCGCCGACGCGGTGAACGTGGTCGGCTTCGATCCGTTCGCGCGGCTCGCGGACTACCTCGAGGAGCGCGCGGGCTTTCGCGGCTCGCTCGTCGGCGCAGCCTGATGCGATATGGCTACTGGATGCCGGTGTTCGGCGGATGGCTTCGCAACGTCGCCGATGAGAAGATGGAAGCGAGCTGGGACTACACGAAGAAGCTCGCGATTCGCAGCGAAGATCTCGGATACGACCTCACGCTGGTGGCCGAGCTCTTTCTGAACGACATCAAGGGCATCGATGCGCCATCGCTCGATGCGTGGTCGACGGCAGCCGCACTCGCGGCGGTCACGACGAAGCTCGAGCTGATGGTCGCGGTGCGTCCGACCTTTCATCTTCCCGCGGTCTTCGCGAAGCAGGCCGCGAACATCGATCAAATCTCGGGCGGCCGGCTCTCGCTCAACCTCGTGAGCTCGTGGTGGAAGGACGAAGCGCGCCGCTTCGGCGTCCGCTTCGACGAGCACGACGATCGCTACGCGCGCACCGAGGAGTGGCTCGGCATTGTCGACGGCGCGTGGCGCGATCACCAGCTCTCGCACGAGGGGAAGTACTACACGGTCGACGAGACGATCGTCGAGCCTAAGCCCGTCGCTCGCGGCGCGCGAACGCGTCCGACGGTGTGGGCGGGCGGCGAGTCCGAGGCCGCGAAGACGCTGATCGCGCGCGACTGCGATGCGTACGTGATGCACGGCGATCCGCCCGAGCGGATAGCGCCGAAGGTCGCGGATTTGAAGCAGCGCCGCGCGGGCTTCGCGAAACCGCCGATGCAGTACGGGATGGCCGCGTACGCGATCGTCCGCGACAGCGACGCCGATGTTAAGAAGGAATTGGCGCGCATAACCAACGTGTCGGAGGGGACGCCCGGCTACGGGAACTACCGCGACTGGATCGCGAATACCAAATTGGAACAGCAGGTATCGCTCGAGGACTATTCGGTGTCGAATCGCGGATTGCGCGCGGGGCTAGTCGGGACGCCGGAGCAGGTTGCGGATCGCGTGCGCGACTTCGAGGCGGTGGGTGTAGATCTGCTGCTGCTGCAGTGCAGCCCGCAGGCGGAAGAGATGGAGCGATTTGCGGAACAGGTGATGCCGCTGGTGGCGGGATCACGCGTCATAGCCGAGGCAAAGCGCTGACCTGGAGGCACATGATGGCGCTCGAAATGCGCGGTGAGTGTGAGAAGTGTCATGCGGCGACTTCAGCTGATGGAATCGCCTTCGTGTGTTCGTACGAGTGCACGTTCTGCGAGTCCTGTGCGAAATCGATGAGCGGCGTGTGTCCGAACTGCGGCGGCGAGCTCGTCCTGCGTCCGCGCCGAAAGTGATTCGGGAAGCGCGGAATTCCCAAACCCTCCGACGATGGCATCGAGAGAGTGGAGAGCGTTCGCTTCTGCAGCTGCCTAGCCTCCCGGATGAGACCGCCGGAAGCAGATGAGAGCCGGATCGTCGCCAGTCTGACGTTATATTTAGCCCGTCCCGTAGCCTCTGGAGCACCGTGCGCGATCCACTGTCCCGCCGCACTTTCCTCAAAACCACCGCCCTCGCGGCCGCAGCGCTCGCTGCGACGGCCTCCGGCGCGGCCGCCGCGCCGCTGTTCGCCGGCCCCGACAATGAGCCCGGCGACGACGTGAAGAAGGTGCTCCGCGAGAAATTCGGCGCGCGCACGATTCGCGAAGGACACATCACGCTCGATGTCCCCGACGTTGCACCGGACAGCCGCGAGGTGCCGCTGCTCATCGAGAGCGATCTCCCGATGACGGCCGACAACTTCGTGAAGGGCTTCCACATCGTCGTCGATCACAATCCCGACATCTACCTCGCCGGCTTCGATTTCACCGCGGCGATAGGCGCCGCGACGCTCGACACGCGTATCAAGATGCGCCGCAGCTCCCACGTGCGGATCATCGCCGAGACGAGTAAAGGCGAGCTCTGGACGACGTCGAAGTTCGTCTACACCTCGCTCAACGGGTGCGTCTGATGCGCGACGACATCGGCCAGGGGAAGGTCATTCTTCCCGTAAAGATCACGCGCGACGCCGTGATCAACATCCGCGCGCTACTCTCGCATCCGATGACTACGGGGATGAGCCGCGACCAGGCCGGGATTCCGATCCCTGCCTACTTCGTCAACGACGTAGTGATCACCTACGGCGGCGAGCACGTTGCGCACTTCGAATGGAGCTCGGGGATCAGCCGCGACCCCTTCGTCGGCTTCTCTCTTCGCGCGACGAAGGAAGCGCCGGTGACCGTGACGTGGAAGGACAACAAAGGCGGCGTCTACACGCAGAGCGCAGACATCAAGTTCTCGGTCGCGTAGCGACCACGCGCGCCGACGCAAAAGCATCGAGGCCGGAAGAAACAAACCACGGCCGTGCGCGCCTCCCGGCACTACCAATAAATCGTTAGCGCGTCCAGACCACGAGACTTCCGCAACCGCCCTGGTACTGGATGGGCTGCGTCGACGCAGAGTAGATCTCGATTCCCATGATGTCCCGCGGAGAATACGATCGCGTGAATTCGGTGACCGAGCCGTTGAAGGGAAGATTGTCCATGTAGACCTTCGGCTCGCACGCCGACACGCCGCCACCGACGCCCGTCACCATCGCGTGAAGTCGCGCGCTGCATCCGATGCCGCCATTGCTTGAAACGGTCACGCCGGGAACGCGGCTGAGCAGGTCGCAGATGCTCACGTCGTTCGTCTGAGCGATCTGCTCGCGCGTGATGAAGTGGCCAAAGCCCTTCTTCCGTCGCTCCTGAAAGCCCGTGAAGTCGCGCGTCTTCCAGCTCGGCTTCCCGAACACCGTCACCGTGTTCAGCTCCTGCGCGCGCTTCGCCATCACGATACTCACCCTTCGCGTCTCCCCGCGCGACGGAGTCACAGGCACCCGCTTCGGCAAATAGCCCAGCACGCGCGCCTCCGCCATCCGACTGCCATCCGGAACCGACGCAAGCGTGAACGCGCCCTCCGCATCGGTCGTGGTCGTCACCTCCGAGCCGTCGACGCCGACCTGCGCGCCCTCGAGGGGATGGCCGCCCGGGGCGGTGACGGTTCCCGTCAGTGTGGCGCCCGGGGTAGCGCCCTCGGCGCCGAGCACGAGTGAGAGAGTGGTGATTGCGCGGGGACCGATCGTGATGTCGACGGTGCCGGTCGCGCGCGTGCCGTGCTCCGCGTGCACCTGGTAGTCGTCGGCTTCGAGACCACACATCGCAAACCAGCCGTCGTCGTTCGTATGAACGCGAACGTGTTGCACCTCCGAGCGCGTGGTGTTGCCGCCGAAGACGAGCGTCGGCATGTCGAGCACGATGGAGCTGGCGCCGAGTGTGGCGCCAGTGACTCCGTCGAAAACGTGTCCGACGAGGAGGCCCGTGCTGTCGGAGGACGCTTTCCTCGAGGTCGCAGGCGTCGCGCAGATGGCCCGCGTGATCGTCGCGGCCGAGGGGATGGCGAGCGAGAGATGTGCGGCGCCCTCGCCCACGATGACGCTCTTCGTGGCGGCAAGGATCCCCAGGGTGTCGAGTCTGGGATGGAGAAAGCCCGCGACGTAGCTCCCCGCGCGAACATCATCGATGTGGAAGCGCCCCAGCGAGTCGCTCATTGCCGCGTAGGCACCGTGTCCTGCGGGCGAGGAGACAATTTGTACCGTCGCGTTGGCCAGCGGCCGTCGGTCGAGACTGTCGTACACAACACCATCGACGCGCTCGCCCGTTGCCTGCGCCCGCAGCGCGATCGGGAGGAGCATCGCGACGCAGACAATCGAGAGACGCGAACGCGGGCGTGAACGAGCGAGCACGCTGGAAACCCTCCATGCGGTCGGATTCGGGATCGAGGTGCGGAATGATAGCAGCGCGGGCGCGGGCCGCTTTACCGAAAGCGCAGGATCGCAAGCCAAACAATGCGCGCACGGACGCCAGCCTCGCCAGCCAGGGCGCAATCCCTTCCACCCGCACGCGCCGTCAGCGCAATCTTCGACCATGAAACTCCGCTCCGGGATTCCAGGCGCTCTGCTCGCGACCATCGCCATGCTGGCGGCCGCGCCGGCCTGCGCGCAGAAGATCCCGCCAACGCTCACCGTCGACTCGAAGTCCGCCGCCGCCCTCGCGCGCCGTCAACCGCGCGAGCGCCCCGATACCATCCGCGCGTTCCCGATCCGGAGGCTCGCCGACGGCGTCTACGCGGTACTCGGCGACACCGGCCGCGGCTCGGAAGGGCGCTCGAACGCGGGCTTCGTCGTCACGCGGACGGGCGTCGTCGTCATCGACGCCCTGGCGAGCCCCGCGCAGGGGAAAGCGCTGCTGCGTACGATCCGCACGGTCACCCCGTTGCCAATGAAGTGGTTGATCCTCACGCATCATCATCCGGATCACACCTTCGGCGCCATCGTCTTCAAACGCGCAGGGGCGAAAATCATCGCGCACCCGGATCGCCGCACGCTCGCCTCCGAGGATGGCGACGATGCGATGGTCAGCGCCTGGACCGGCGTGCTCGGCCTCCGCGAGATGCAGGGCTTCGCCTTCGCCGACACGCCGGACATTCCGATTTCGCGCGACACGACGCTCAAGCTCGGCGGGCGCACCTTCGTCATCGAGGTCCCTGGCACCGCGCACACGCCGGGCGACCTCGTGATCTGGCTTCCGGACGCTCGCGTCGCTTTCGCCGGCGATCTGCTCATCGAGGATGGTGTCGCGATGGTGGTGGATGGAAGCTCGAGCGGGCTGCTCACCGCACTCGACCGTATCGAGGCACTGAAGCCGCTGCAGGTGATGCCGGGCCATGGACGGCTGTCGGCGAATCCCGTTGAGCTCATCCATCTGAACCGCTGCGAGACGCTCGCCCTCCGCGCGAAGATGCGCGACGATGTTCAACAGGGAGTCTCGATGAGCCGCGCGCTGGCGCAGTTGCCGCCCGCGGACCGCGATCGCCCCGTGTCGCGCAATTCGCGCGTGCGTCGCAACGCGGTGAGAATTTTCGCGGAGATGGAGCAGGAGCTGATGCACTCGACGAGCGAGCAATCGGCGAAAAGTGATTCTGTCGCGATGCTGTCCTGTGTGCGCTGATCGCCAAATCGCCCCGCTTGCAGCGCGCGGACTGTCGGGATAGAATTGTCTCCCTTTTCGTAATCAGGGAATGATTCACGCCCCATTCGTCGCATCGCCGACGCCGCCGTTCGTCTTCGTCGGCGAGCGCCTCTGGCTCGACTTCATCAACACGGACGATGTGCGCCGCGGCACGCGCGTAGACGTGTTGCGCGACTTCGAGCAGCTCATCCGCTGGCTCGAGGTGACATCGGTACTGGACGGCGAGCGTGCGGGCGGCATTCGCAGGCGCGCTATGCAGCAGCCCGCCGGCGCAACTGCGTCGCTTGCCGACGCACGACGCATCCGAGCGTCGCTGCGCGCCCTCGCGGAGCGCGGCGCGCTGGTGCCCGACGTCCGCGTCAACGCGCTCGGCGAGATCAATCGCGTGCTCGGGCGCAGCGCGGGGACGCGCCGAGTGGAGTCGCGTGCGGATGGGAGTTTCGTGCGGAGCTTCGTGCCGGTGGGCGATGCGTTTGCGGGGTTGATGATACCAGTGGTCGAGTCCGCGGCGGACGCGCTCGTGACGGGAGAGCTCATACGAGTGAGGCGCTGCGCGGATGCGCGCTGTCTTCACGTCTTCTTCGACAGCACGAAGAATGGCCGGCGTCGCTGGTGCGACATGTCGACGTGCGGCAACCGCGCGAAGGCCGCGCGGCACCGCAGACGAGTGAACGAGAACGCGGTGGCGGCGCGCGCGAGCTAGAGCCGGGACGCAAAAAAAGCGAGCGCCGTTTTCGGCGCTCGCTCTTACTATTTGCGGACTCGTGGTTCACGATCAGGTGGCGATCGCCGGCCTCGCCTTGATGTAGCCCATCTCCACGGCGTATCCCGCGAGCTTCTTCTGCAACACGCGGCGGCCGCGGAAGAGACGCGACTTCACCGTGCCCTCGGGGATGCCGAGGATGTTGGCGATCTCCGCGTAGCGCAGCCCCTGCACGTCGCTGAGGACGACGGCGAGCCGGTAGTCCTCCGGCAGCGCGTCGATCGCGCGCGTAATCTCATCGTCCATGAACGAATCGTAGAACTTCCCCTCTGGATCCGCCTCGCCAACGATCTCGTACGCGCCGCGGCCATCCTCGTCCTCGGGGATGCGCACTTCGCGCGCGTCGATGCGCCGCTTCCGGCTCACGAACGCGTGATAGAGAATCGTGAAGAGCCAGGCACGGACGTTCGTCCCGAGCTGATACTGCTCCCACCGGTCGAAGGCGCGGAGCATCGTCTCGGAGACGAGGTCTTCTGCTTCGTCGCGCTCGTGCGTGAGCTTGAGCGCGAAGCTGTAGAGCGCGTCGAGGTGCGTGAGCGCTTCACCCTCGAACTGTGCGCGTCGCTTCACCCGGTCGTCGGATGAGCCGCCGCGAGCGTTCTCCGCAACGACGGGCGCCGCCATTGTCGTCGGCATTCCTTCCCCCACAGGCTGCATGTTCATTGAGTTGCCCCCACCACCGCAGGCTCTCGCTCGATTGCGTAGGACCGCACGGACCGCTTGAGCTCTGTCGCTATGCCGGCCGCATTGGCCGCATCACCCTTCACGCGTGACATGAACCACGCGCCTTCCAGCGTTGCGACGACGAACCTCGCGAGACGCGCGATGTCTGCGTCATCACTGAGTCTGGGTCGCGCTTCCCACAAGACCGCTTCTATTTGATCCGCCCAACGTCGGAAGAGCGCATCGACAAGCTGACGAAAGCCTTCGTGCTGGGACGCCATCTCGGTTGCGAGCGCTCCACACGGCGTTCCGGTGGTGCAGGCGTCCGGCGACTGCGCGGAGATGACGGCATCGATGAATCGCGTGAGACGCTCGATCGGCTCCAGCGTGGGCTCCCGCAGCGCAACGAGCCCACGCTCGGCGAAGCCTTCGAACTGCGACTTGAGCACGGCGTATCCCAGCTCTTCCTTCGACTTGAAGTAGTGGTAGAAATGGCCCTTGCCACACAGTCCGGACTCGCGGATGACCTCATCGATCGAGGTGTCTCCGAAGCCCTGACGCTGCATGACCGCGGTAGCGGCCTCCACGATCTGGGTTCGCCTGTCTTTCATGTGGTGCATAATAAGACCGATCGGTCCATAAGTCAAGTAAACGCTTGACTACTTTGTAACACTCTATGTCGCAATGCCTTAACTGAATAGATTAAATACCTGACTGTTCGGGTAGGTATTGTTGGGCAGTTTTCTTGACTCGGCAGTCTTATTCCCGGAAAACGAGATCAACTCCCGCCTCGTGGCACGTTACATACAGCCGCTTGCCATCGTGGTCGCGCGTGAGGAGACGAGTTCCAAGCGCTAGGTAGCCGTAAGGCAACCCGCTGGATTAACTCAATTCATCTCAGTCTCGTGATGCGCCGGAGAGCCTCACGTGATATATCTCAGCGTCAACGACAGGGTCAGGTTCATTCGCTGCAGAGGCGTTGAACCGCGCAATCCTGGTGGGCAGGCCGAAAATCACTCGGAGGATGTCATGCAACTTCGTTTGGGCCAGCTCTGCCTCACCGCAGTGTCGCTTTCGCTTGCTGTTTGGACGCCGACGCCATGGCGCGACTTGCGCGCAGCGGGCGCAATCGAGAATCGATATCCAAGCTTCCGGGATTGCGCTGTCGGGTGCCCCGAAATGGTCAACCTGCCAGGCGGAAGGTTTATCATGGGCTCGCCCAAGGATGAAAAAGGTCGCTTCGACGATGAGGATCAGAAGACCGTAACGGTCTCGGCGTTCGCGATCGGCAAATACCCGGTCACGCGCGGTCAATGGGCGGATTTCGTCATCGCCACAGGGCGGCAGACGCCCAGAGCCCCTTGCGCCTATGCGGCGGCAGTCAACCCGTCATGGCAAGACCCTGGCTTTCCGCAGGGGGACGATCACCCGGCTGTTTGCATTTCCTGGAACGATGCCAAGGACTATGTCCGGTGGATGAGCCAGAAGACCGGAAAGGTCTACCGGCTGCCGACCGATGCCGAGCGGGAATATGCCGCCCGGGCCGGTTCCAAAACGGCCTTTCCCTGGGGTCCGGTTGCCAGCCATGAATTCGCCAACTACGGCCTCGACGAATGCTGCGGCCGCAAGGTCGAGGGGCGCGACAAGTGGATGGCGACGTCGCCGGTCGGGTCGTTTCCTCCGAATGCCTTCGGACTCTTCGACATGCACGGCAACATCTTCGAATGGGTGGAGACTTGCGCCGATGCCACTGAAAGTCCCAAGGAATTCCCCCGGCCGAAGAACGCCAAAGGGTGCTACTACCGCTGGGGTCGTGGGGGGGCTTACGGCGAAAGACCGGCAGTAATGCGGTCTGCGGCGAAAAACCCCGCGCCCCCGCCGGGAGATAAGATGACGTTCGGCACCTATCGCAGCTCGGGTTTCGGATTTCGAGTTGCACGCTCAGTGCAATGATTTGCCTGTGACCATCATCAGCGTCACCCGCACCTACCTCCAGCTCACATCGCCGTCGCAGCTGCACAGCGCCAAGCTCGCCGATGGGTTTCGCGTTGAGCGCGCCCACCCATGCCCGGTCGCCTTCGCACGCTACCTCTACACGGAGGTGGGACGCGACTATCGCTGGACGGATCGCATGACCTGGACCGACGAACAGTTCGCGGAGGTGCTCTCGCGACCGACTATCTCTTTGTGGGTGCTCTACGGCCACGGTGTCCCGGGCGGCTTCTTCGAGCTGAGCCGACATCTCGACGACTCGATCGAGATCACCTACTTCGGTCTCACACACGACTTCATCGGCCTCGGACTCGGCAAACAAATGCTGTCGGTTGCAGCCGAACGAGGATGGGCCTCCGGAGCGACTCGCGTGTGGCTCCACACGTGCACGCTCGATTCGCCGCGGGCGCTACCGAATTATCTCGCGCGCGGCTTCGAGAAATATCGCGAAGAGGAGTACCAGCTTCCCGCGCTGTAGCGTCCCGTCAGCGCGAAGCTTCGGCCGAATCGGAGTGGAATGCGCCGGAGGGAAGCGGGACTTCACGATCCGTCTGGCCACGCTCGACCGCCGCAGCCCGCTCCACGGCCGCAGCATACAGCTGCTCCTTCGTGACATGCGGTGCCTCGGAGGCGTGCATCGGCACAGCGCTCCTCGCCGCGACTTTCGCACGCATCGCCTGCCGCTCCATCGTCTTCACGATCGAGGTCTCGTGCAAAATCTGCGCGAGCTCCACCGCTCGACTCGCGATGTCAGCGTCCGACCGGTCCCTCCGCGCGTTGATCAGCGCAGCCATGAGCGGAGCCGCGAGCTGAGCGATCAGCTTCGCCGGCTTCTTCGCCGCCGCACGGTGCTGCTTCGCCTCGTACTCCTTCATGTCGCCAATCATTTTCGTCACGGTCGACCTCCAGAGAAGAGAAATTGTCTCTGGATACGAATCTTACGGAAAAATAATGACGACGAACAGTCCGATTCGCGCGATTGCGATCTCAGCGCGGTCTCCGCCGTCCCGCACCACCGCCTCTGCGCTTCCCTCCCGCACCACGCTTCCCTCCCCCTCCCCCTCCCCCTCCGCTCCGCGACGGTCCACCATGAGGCTTTCGCTCGCCGTGGCGCGGAGCTCTTCCATCGCGCGCAGGCTCGGGCGCCCGCTCGCGCTCCACCTCCTCCGGCATCCACGGACGCTCGAGCAGCTCCTGCAACTCCTCGAGCGTCGCGCCGCGCAGCGACCCGCGCGCACCACGATGCACCGCGAAGCGCAGCGGACGATCGAGTGCGGGCAGCTCACTCTCGTGCAGCGTGCGCGCCATCTTCTCCGGCAGACGCAGTCGCGCGACGCCGACTCGCCCGAGCGAGCCATCGACTCCGTCCTCCACATCGTACTCGATCGGCACCTCGTGATCGCGCACCGTCACCATGCTCGGCAATGCGAGCCATCGCTTGCGCTCCGTGGCCGGCACGATCATATCCGGATCGATCACGAGTTGCGCCGCGCGGAAATCGTCGACGGAATTCGCGCTCTCCATCAGCTTCGCGTACATCGCCGTCAGATCCGCGAGCGACAGCCTCGGCGTCTCGCCCCCGCTGCGCCGGTACACATCGCGCACCTCCTCGATCGCCGCACGATTGCGCTTCACCGCCGGATGTCGCGCTTCGAAGCGCGCGAGCGACTCCGCGATCTTCGCGCGCGCCTCCACTGCGAGCTCCGGCGGGAAGGCCTCGACCGGCTCCTCCTCGCGCCCGAGCTCGAAGCCGAAGTACGTGACCTGGCTCCGCAGCACGAGCTGCGACCGCTTGCGATGCGCGTCGAAGACCAGCTCCGGCGGATCATGCGTCGCGTACTGCTTGATCAGGTCATACGGGATCTGTGTCCCCTCGATCGCCGCGCGCGGAATTCCCATGCGATCCGCGAAATAGCGGAGCTCTCCAGCGATCGCGCCGTAGCTCGAGCACACGCTCGTCTTCGACACGCGTGCCTCCTCTCCGCCGGCCGTGCGCTCCTCGATCACGAGATCGAAGGGCATGATGCGCGCGAGGAGATCGGCGAAGAGCCGCGCGATGCGCTCGCCCGCGATCGGCAGCGTATCAGGCAGATCCAGCTCGAGACTGCGATAGATACTCGCCATCCCGAGCGCCGCGTCTTCGACCGTCTTGACGAGGGCGCCGCGATCTTCGCCCCATTCTTCGATCCCCTCGCTGAACAAATAGCGCGGTAGTCCGTAGACGTCGCCCTTGTAGCCGCGCGCCGAGTACGCGTCGGCGAAGAGATTGTACGCCGTGAGATTGTCGCTCCCCGGCACGAGGAGGCCGCGCAGGTCGCGCTCCTCACGGGTCATGCGATGGAGCGACTCGATCGACGCCATGATCGAGACGTAGGGAATCAGCTCCTCGCTGGCGTGCACGATCAGCTCGGCCCACGCGCGATCGACCGGAAGCGCCTCGACCGCGCGGCCGTACTGCGAGAGACGCCCGTTCTCGATGATTCCGCGCGCCTCGAGCGTCTGCACCGCGTTGCGATACGACGTACGATCGAGTGGCACCGGGAGCTCGAGCTCGTCGGCGCGAACGCCGAGCCCCGCGCAGGTGAGCGCAACGCGCTCGGAGTCGCCGGCGAGCTGAAACTCCGGCTCCGTCGGGCGCAGCGCCTTGAAGCGGATGTCGCGGTCGCTGAGGATGAAGATGCGTCCGCCCGCGACGCGGCCATGGACGCGCCCCGCCATCTGCAGGATTTCGTTCGCGCCGAGGTGCACGCGGGAGAGCACATTCTTCCCGCCTTCGATGAGATTCGTGAAGCGCATGTCCTCGATCACGACCGTGTCGAGCCCGTGCACGTTGAGCGCACTCTGTCCGGCCGCCGTCATGCTCAGCAGATACGGCTTGTGCACGTCGCCTTCGAGGAAGGGACGGATAATACGGATCGGCTCGCCGCCGTGATAGAACGCGGCGTGGATGCGCGGGAATCTCCGCTGCACGAAGCCCGCGACGTCTTCGACTGCGGCGCGCGTCGGCAAAAAGACGCCGACGCCGCGTTTCTCCTTCTGCACGTCGCGGAGGAAGGTCTCATCGAGAAAGTCGAGCGGCTTGCGATGCACGATCGTCACCTGCGCCGCCTTCTCGGGATCGAAGGCGGTCGTCTCGAGCACCGCGGCGGAGCCGAGGTAGCGCGCGTAGAACGTCGGGTCGACGGTGGCGGAGAGCCAGATGAAGCGCGCGCCGACGCGCTTGCCGAGGGCGAGGCAGAGCTCGAGCTCGGCCGACGTCTGATGGATCTCGTCGACGACGAGTGTGTCGCGCGAGGAGATGTCGCCGTCCTGGAACCAGCGGCGCGCGATCCCCGTCGTCACGATGACGACGTTCCAGCTCGGAGTCTCGGGCGTCGCTTCGCGCTCGCGATTGACGACGCCGACGCGGAGCTCGGTGGTGCCGAGGATCGTTTCGGCGATGGGGCGAATGGCGAGCGTCTTTCCGGTGCCCGTGCCGGCGACGATGCCGAAGCCCTTGCCGGCGCCCGCGAGCTCGAGGATCTCTTCGCCGTGCTCGCGCTGGAGCAGTGTATCGAGATGCAGCCGCACTGCGAGCTCGATAGTCTCGCACGCCGCGCGCGTGGGCGCGATGACGATGATGCGGCCGGTCGATGGGCCCGCGGCCGCGAACGCTTCACGGTCGGGCGGGAGGTAATGATCGCGAACGTGTCTCACGTTCGCAAAGTTACCTCGGTCGGCGCGGTGAGAACGACTGGCGTGGCGGGCGCGACGTCTTCTCGATGCGCGGTCGGGGCGGCGGCGCGGGCGGAGGTGGCGGCGCGCTCTGGTGCGAGACGCGCCTCTCCTGCTCATCGCGCACGCGCTGCGCTTCGATGCGCTGATGCTCTATCTCGTCGCGCTGTTGCTGTTGCTGTTGCTGTGGTTCCGACGGAGCCGATGGCTGCGCGAAGCTGGACACCGGCGGCGCCGCCGGGGTGAAGACCCGCGGGTTGCGCTGCGTATTCCCCTGCGTATTACTCTGGGAATTTCCGCCCGAGACATCGCTGCCGAAGACGACGCGCGCGTTCATTGGACGCTTGCGAATCGCGGTCGCGCAATCCGTGGGCGCCGGCTGGTGCGCCGGCGGTACGCCGTCGATCCAGATGCGGCACATCCCCGCGGGTGGCCGATGGCTCTCCGGCACACTCGATCTAGAGTTCTGTGCCTGCAGGGCGTTCGTCGAGAACGCCAAGCCGGCCAGGAGTACTGCGAGACACTTCATGGAGCTCCCAGAGTCGTGTAACGTACCCTTCAAAGGCAGGGGACGGGCCACGAATCGGGTCGCGGGAATATCGCGTAAATGCCTGAGTATCAACGCGTTGGATAACTCGCAGGAGCGTGCGGAAATGAGTCTGTCCTCTTGGCGAGACACCACAGTCCCGTGAGCGGGACGTGAGCACCCATGTGCTGTCAACCGCCTACGATGCGCTCGATGCCGGTAGGTGGCAGCAGTAGTACGGATACGTGCTGTGCTCGCGCAGTGCTGAGAAGCTGATCGAGCGCATTGCTCGCGCCCCACGAAATCGCGGAGAACAGCGCATCGAGCGGCGCCGTCACGCCAAGTAGTGCGATCGAGCCGTCGACATCCGGTGCGCAGACGAGCGCCGAATAGCGAAGCGCTTCGAATGCATGATCGACGAGATCCCTCGACACTTCGCGATCCGCATTCGTGATCACTACGCGCTCGGACCCATCGGCGAGACGATGACGAACGACTTCCGTCACGCGCGCACCCGCTGCACGGTTGGAGAGCTCGATCATCTCGACTGCGCGCCGCTGCGCTGAGTTGTGATGCGAGATCGTCTGCAGGTGCGGCTGCTCGGCCGTGTCTTCGTTGCTTTCGGTGGCGTGCATTGCTCCTCGCGCTGTGGCATGATATCGAAGTGCCTGTGCTCGCGCCTTGCCATGCACGAGTCGCGCTAGACTGTACACTCTGCGTGAGGCAGGTTCCGATATATAGTCACATGCAACACGAATGTGACGGCGCTGGTGATGCGCGTCACACGCACGCTCAGTCACCGAAGGAAATTCCAGTCGCGCGCGCGGTGAGCATCATGTCATGATCGAGCTCGACACGCTTCGGAGCCTTCAGCACCTCGACGATCGGCACGCACACGATGTGCGGCGACTGCAGCGCGACCATCTGACCCCATCGCTCCTCCGCGATCGCGCGCACCGCGGCGCCACCGAAGCGCGTGGCGAGCAGGCGATCGTAGCCCGTGGGCATGCCACCTCGCTGCAGATGCCCGAGCACGAGCGAGCGGCACTCCTTACCCGTGCGCACCTGAATTTCAAATGCGATCGCCTCCGCGATGCCGCCGACGCGCCTCGCCTCGCCAGGCAGCGAGGCGCCGAGCGTCGATTCCTTTCCGCCGACCGGATACGCACCCTCGGCAGCAACGACGATCGAGAAGTGACGTCCCGCGCGATCGCGATGGCGGATCTTGTCGCACACGCGCTCGATGTTGTACGGGATCTCCGGGATGAGGATGACGTCCGCCGTCCCCGCGAGCCCGCTGTGCAGCGCAATGAATCCTGCATCGCGCCCCATCACTTCGAGCACGATGACCCGATCGTGGCTCTCGGCCGTCGTGTGCAGCTTGTCGATTGCATCGATCGCCGTCGAGACCGCGGTGTCGAAGCCGAACGATGTGATCGTCCCGCTCACATCGTTGTCGATGGTCTTCGGCACGGCGACGATTTTCACTCCCTTCTCGTAGAGCTTCTGCGCGATCCCGAGTGAGCCATCACCGCCGATCGTGAGGACCGCATCGATGCCGAGCTCGTTCGCGCGCTCGATCAGCTCATCGGAGCGATCGATCTCGACGATACTGCCGTCGGGCTGGACTTCCGGAAAGTAAAAGGGATTGCCGCGATTCGTCGTGCGCAGGATGGTGCCGCCGAGGTGACCGATCCCGCTCACTTTTTCGCGATTGAGCGCGATCACTTCGTCGTCGCCGAGGAGGCCGGCGTAGCCGCGCTTGATGCCGAGCACGTCCCACCCACGATCGAGGGCGGAGAGTACGGCCGCGCGAATCACTGCATTGAGGCCGGGTGCGTCGCCGCCGCCGGTAGAGATTGCGATGCGCATCAGGGCTGGAAAGAGAATGCTCGTCGAAGAGATGAACTGGTGCAGCGCGCTGGCTGGCGCACTCTATATATCGCGCACACCCGACGAATGGAATCTATGCGAAAGGGATACACGCTGCTCGAACAGCTCATCGTGCTCGTCGTGATGACGATTCTGCTGACGATCATCGGCCCGAGAACGCTGACCGCGCTCGATCGCTCCGCGGTCCGCACCGCGCGCATGCAGCTCGTCAGCGCACTCGGGGCCGCGCGTGGCTCGGCGCAGTCGCGCGCGGAGAAGGTCTCCGTCGCCATGGATAGTACGGCCGGGTTGCTGCGCATTCTCGCGGGCGCGGATACGCTCCTCGTGCGCCCGCTGCGCGCCGAGCTGGGCGTGGTGTTCGCGGCGTCGCGCGACAACGTCACGTACGGCGCGAGCGGGCGCGGGTACGGTGCAGCGAACTCCACCATCGTGTTGAGTCGCGGCGCCGCCGCCGAAACGGTTTACGTCGCGCGTCTCGGCCGAGCACGATGGTGACTGCGCTGATGGAGCTAGGCGACCACCGCGGGCACGTCGGCGGCGACTGTACCAAAATCGTAACCCGGTACCGAGATGCGCGGGATCGGCGTTCCGAGCGTGCGCTCGATGAGGCGGACCATCGAGATCTCGTCGGCGGCCATGAAGGTGAACGCATCGCCGGTCGCCGCAGCGCGTCCCGTGCGCCCGATGCGATGCACGTAGTCTTCGGCCTGCGCCGGCACATCGTAGTTGATCACGTGCGAGATGCCGGCGATGTCGAGGCCACGCTGCGCGATGTCGGTGGCGACGAGTACGCGAATCGTTCCCTTCTTGAACTGGTCGAGTGCATCGGTGCGCTGGCCCTGGGACTTCTCGGAATGCATGGCGAGCGAGGAGATCCCTGCGCTGTCGAGCTTGCGCACCACCTTGTCCGCGCCGTGCTTCGTGCGCGTGAACACCAGCACGGAGTCGAGCTCCTTTTGGCGGAGGAGCTCCACGAGGAGCTCGCTCTTCCGGTCGCGGGGTACGGGATACACCGCGTGGGTGACCGTATTGGCCGCCTGCGTGCGGAGTCCGACCTGCACGACTATTGGCTTGCGCAGATATTTTCGCGCGAGCGCTTCGATCTCGGGAGCCATCGTCGCGCTGAAGAGCAGCGTCTGACGGTATTTCGGGATTTCGGCGACGATGCGATTGAGCTGCGGCGCGAAGCCCATGTCGAGCATGCGATCGGCTTCGTCGAGCACGAGCACTTCGAGATCGTCGAAGGCGACGTTCTGGCGCTCCATGTGGTCGAGCAGCCGTCCCGGCGTCGCGACGATCACATCGACGCCGGCGCGGAGCGCGGTTTCCTGCGGTCCAAGCGGAACGCCGCCGTAGACCACCGTGATCTCGAGACCGCTGTGAATCGCGTAACGCGCGAACGATTCTTTCACCTGCACCGCGAGCTCGCGAGTCGGTGTGAGGATCAACGCGCGCGCGCGGCGTGGACCGCCAAGGAGACGCTGGACAATGGGGAGCGTGAAGGCGGCCGTTTTGCCCGTGCCGGTCTGTGCGAGCCCCATGATGTCGCGCCCGTTGAGAATGAGCGGAATCGCGCGTGCCTGGATCGGGGTAGGGATGGTGTAGCCTGCATCTTCGACCGCGCGGAGCAGCTCGGGCGCGAGCATCAGCTCGGCGAAGCTCGTCGGAGCGGACGCGTCTGTCTCAGGTGTCTCGATGGTCTGTGTCAAAATGCTCTCGAACTTGGCGCCGGGGCCGCAAGTCCATCGAGCTCTCGATGGGGCCGGCGCACTGCGAATGTCGCGAGGCACGTTCGTGCCGCGCTTGCCGCTCTATGCCCCCGAGGTGAAACCGAGCGGGGTTCGGATGCGGTACAGCGACCTGTGGAGCTCTAGTGACCCTGCCCCGCTCCGGGGGTAGGCTGCGCGAGCGCCTGAGAACGCAGGATTTCCATGTGCCCTATGTGCTTACGGGGTGAAAGCTAACCCCGTGACGACAGCGAGCGCTACGTGAGGTTGATCGGGCGGCCCGAGTGGCGCGCGATCACTCCGAGTCGGAAGGTGATGTCGCTCCAGCGCTCCTCGGCGGTCGCCTGTAACTCGAGCGGGAATCCCGGCCACGCGTATGCGTTATCGGAGCGCATCGTCGCGGTGCGCTTGGGCGGATGCCACACGCCTCCGGAGTCGCAGTCGTCGATAAGGCGCTCGTAGAGCTTCGTCCATTGATCATTGCGGCGGAGGAAGCCGAGTCGGGCAAAGATCTCGAGCCAGAAAAGCGCGGCGGGCATGTCGGCGTCCGCGGCGTTTCGATGCGGCAGTGGATCGCCGAGTACGAGCTGGGGCTCGAGCACGATTTTGGAGCCAACCATGGTGGCCGCTTCCTGGCGCGGTTGCGGCTGGGAGAGCTGGGTGTAGAGGCGGTCGAGCAGGTCGTAGTGCTCACTGCGATAGAGCGGCATGTGCGCGAGCATCACCAGCGTGTGGACGCTCGGTGGCGACGCGCCGGGGGCGAGCACGTGATGGTTGCCGACGCGGATGAACGGCTTCGCGGCAAGCGGCGATTTGAGGAAGGCGTCGACGCGCTCGAGGATACGACGGGCGGCGCCGCGGAGCCGCGGGTCATTTTCGTAGCCGGCCTGAGCGAGCGCGGCCGCAGCGGCTTCGCGAAGAAGCTGGCGACCATGCCGAACCATGCCGAGCTCGAGCTTGGTCTTACCGCCGAGCTCGTAAAGGTAAGCTGGGTCGTCGTCCTCGGCGAGGAGGCGGAAGAGGACACGACGCGCCTGGAGGAGTGGGGGCGACTCGCGATCCCATCCGTACTCGAGGAGGCGACGGACGGCGCTGACGGTGCCGATCCCCTTGTAGCGTTCGCTTCGCGAGGTGGGGATGGCGAGCATGTTGTGGTTCCAGGTGCCGTCCGCCAATTGACTTAGCGCCAGTTCGATAGCCGGCTGATAGGCGTATGGAAGTGCCGAGAAGCTTTTGGAGCCGGCGAGCGGCAACCGCGCCACCTCGATAGCGGCGCGATACTGTATCGGCGGTGGCGCGAACTCGAGAAGCCAGGAAAGAGGGAATTCCAATGGCGAGGGCGGCGACATCGGCGCTGCCGGGGCCGCCGGAGGCACGGCAGGAATGCTCGGCATCGGACTACTCGGAGTCGGCAAAGCTGTCACTGCGCCCTCGAATTTGTACGTAAGCCTTTCCACAGCAACGAACTCGGCCCCATGAAACGCGTCGGCCCAGCCCGGCGCGGAACGATACCATCTTTTTCGCGAAACGCTAGGTAGGGAGACTGCCTTAACACGCGCCCCGAGCCTTCGTCTACCTCCTCGAACCGCGCGATGAAGCGGTCGCGTGCCCACCGATCTCAGGAGGATTTGAAGATGCTTCGCAATAAACTGATTGCACTGGGCGTGGCGATGACGCTTTCTGCCGGTGCCTCGACGATGGCTGGCGCACAGGCCGCAGCTCCGCAGCCGTTTGGCGCACAGTCCGGCGAAGTTCGCGGCGACACCCGCGACATTCGCTCGGACCGACGAGATCTCCGCGGCGACCACCGTGACATCGGCAGCGATCGTCGCGACATCCGTTCTGACAATCGCGATCGTCGAGGCGACCGTCGCGAACTGCGCAACGATCGCGCGCATGGCCGCTACGGACAGGCGCGCTACGATCACCGACGGCTTCGTCACGACCGGCATCGCGACCGCCGCGATCATCGTGAGCTCCGCGGCGACCGACGCGACCATCGCCAGGACCGTAAAGATTTGCATCACGACAAGCACGAACGTCGGCGCGATCGCTGGTAGCTGTACCCAGCGCGCGCTTGATGCGATCGTGCATCGATTCGAAGCCCGGCCTGCATGCGCCGGGCTTCGTTGCGTCGTACTGCCTCGCTTGTGATAGCCTCTTGCCGCCCGCATCTTCCCATCTATGATCGAGAGTCTCCGCACGCGCGACGTGCACAAGGTCCCTGACCGCATCCGCTTCGTGGGACGTGTCCTCCTGCTTACGGAGGATCCGGCGTTGCTCCATCGCCAGCTCGCCGGTGAGGACCTTCCATTCGATGCATCCGCACCCGTCGGAGCGCCATCGCATCCGAAGCTCCGCGACAACATCTCGACCGACGAGATCACCCCCGCGTACATCTGCTACTACTTCGACGAGACGCTCGGCGACTTTCCCTACCTCGGCCTCAAGGCCGGTGAGGAATTCCCGATGGTGCGCGGTTCCGTTCGCGCCGGCGGATTCGTCGCGAGTGCGGCCGGTGCGCGGCGCGGCAAGGGCTCGTCTCGCGAGGCATCGCCGTACGCGGAGATGCACGCGGGGATCAAAATCGTCATTGCCGAAAGCATCGAGCGCATCTACCGCGAGAACTGCCAGAATCTGGGCGTCTTCACGTCGACGGACTTCTCGCTCATCGAGCGCATTCGGAACGGCGAGGAGATCGCGCTCGAGGAACTGACCCGCGGCGAGGGCGGAATCTCACGCGGCATCGTCGAGTACGGCGGGCTGTTCAACTACAACGTCGCGCGGCTACAGGGGCTCGTCGAAGTGCCGGTCGTGACGACGCCGGAAAAGCCGATGACGGTGGCCGAGAAGATCTTCGCGCGCCATTGGGTGCTCGATGCGGCGAAGGAGAAGGTCGGCATCGCGGCGGTGCAGCCGGGCGATCAGGGATTCGTGCGCACCGACATCCGATTCAGCCACGAATACGTGACGCCGATGGCGGCGATCTTCTTCGAGGAGTTGGTCGGGAAGGATGAGCCGATCAACGATCCCAAGTCCGTCTTCTTCTTCCGCGATCATCTCACGTTCCTCTCGCAGGTGATGCGCCCCGAGCACATCGAGATGGGGCTGCTCGATGTCGCGAACCAGCTCGAGGCGAAGCAGCGGATCTTCGCCGGCGAGAAGGGAGTCAAGCTGTACGGCGAGCTCGATCGCCTGAATCTGCACGGCGCACTCTCCGCGCAGGGCTCGGAGGCGATCTGTCACTCGAAGATTCTCGAGGCGCACGCGGAGCCGGGGCAGATCATCATCGGCTCGGACTCGCACACGCCGCACGCGGGCGCCGTGGGATGCATCGCGTTCGGCGTGGGTACGACGGCGATCTTCAACTCATGGATCACGAAGGATGTGCGCGTCGAAGTGCCGCCGACGTTTCGCGTGACGCTACGCGGGACGAAGCCGCGCAACGTCACCGCGAAGGACTTCATGCTCGAGATCCTTCGCCACCCTTACATCAAGGGCGGCTCGGCGATCGGACAGATCATCGAGTACGCGGGCGACGCTGTCGCCGCGCTATCGGTGGACGAGCGCGCGACGATGACGAACATGGCGGCGGAGGTCGGCGCGTTCACGGGGATCATCGCGCCGGATGAGAAGACGGTGGAGTACCTCGTCGCGCAGCGCGGCATGTCGGCGGAGTCCGCGCGCGCGCTGTGCGCCGGACTTTATTCGGACGAGGGTGCGACGTACGTCGAGGAGATCGAGATCGATGCGTCGACGATCCGTCCGATGATCGCGCTCCCCGGCGATCCGGGGAACGGGATCCACATCGACGACAAGCATGGCGACGTGCGCATCGACATCGCGTACGCCGGCTCTTGCACCGCGGGCAAGAAGGACGACATGGACATGTATGCGAAGGTGTTCCGCGAGGCGCTCGAGCGCGGCGAGAAGGTGGCGGAGGGCGTGCGCTGCTTCATCCAGTGCGGCTCGCAGGAAGTGTTTGCGTATTGTCGAGCGCAGGGCTACGACGAAGTGTTCGCGGCAGTGGGCGCGACGCTCATCGAGCCGTCGTGCGGCGCGTGCATCAACGCGGGGCCAGGTGTGTCGCGCACGCGCGAGGAAGTCACGATCTCCGCGATCAACCGGAATTTCCCCGGACGGTCGGGACCTGGCCAGCTGTATCTCGCGTCGCCCTACACCGTCGCCGCCTCGGCAATCGCGGGACGGATCGTCGCGTGGGATGCCGACGCACGCCAGCTCGCGCATGCATAGCACGAACGTCGGCAGCCATCGCGTGTGCCTGCGTGTGTACGGGTCACGATTCACCGATGCGCGGTGAATTCGTAGATGTCGGCGGTGTTCGCCTCTACTACTACGCGGCGGGAGGTGGTGGAGACGGCGAGCCGATCGTCTTCCTGCACGGATTCCCGACATCGTCGCACATCTGGCGCGATGTCGTTCCGCTCGTTCCACCGGGGCGTCGAGTCGTCGTCATCGATCTGCTCGGCTACGGTCGCAGCGACCGTCCGGAGGGACGCGATCTAAGCATCAAGGCGCACGCCGAGCGTGTGCTGGCGCTGCTCAACGTGCT
>JBDTJH010000093.1:0-7818 GCA_039935955.1 Gemmatimonadaceae bacterium | reverse complement strand
GCTCTCCCGGTGTCGGCCGGACCACTGGAGTTGCTCGTCGGCGTACAGCACACGCGTGCGGCCGCGCCAGACTCGCTGCTCCCGCGCCAGGCGATCGTGCTCGGCCGCGCCGGGTGGGAAGGGAAGTTCATCACGGCGGCGCTCGAGGAGCGCGGATGGAAGGTGAGCTCGCGTTTGCGCGTCGGCCCGAATGTCTTCGTCACGCAGGGCACGCCGCTCGCGCTCGACACGGCGCATGCGAGTGTCGTGATCGCGCTCGACTCGAGCGCCGCCGCGTACGCGAGCGCGATCGCGAGCTTCGAGCGCAATGGCGGTGGCGTCGTGCTTGCCGGCGACGCGCCGCTCGCCGCGGGGCTGCGCGCGCTGGCGACTGGTAAGGCCGGCACGCGCGTCGTCGCGGCGTCGCTCTCGTTCGCGAGTGCCGCGCCGCGTCGGGCGCTCGGCTTCTTCCCGATCGTCTCGCTGGCGAACGATGCGGTGGCGCTCGAGTCGCGCGATGGACGCATCATCGCGGCGGCCCGGCGCGCGGGCGCGGGTCGCGTCGTGCAGCTCGGCTATGACGAGACGTGGCGCTGGCGTCTGGCGGGCGGTGGCAACGCGCCGGCTGCGCATCGCGACTATTGGTCGGCGGTGGTGTCCGCCGCGGCTTATCGCGCCGCGACACCGATCGCGAGCGCCGGCGTGCAGAACGCGGACGCCGCGCCGCTGGCATCGCTCTACGCCGACCTAGGCGCGCCGACGCCGGCCGTCGCAGCCGCGTTGCGCGTCACGCCCGGGCTGCGCTGGTGGATGTTCGCGGTGCTCGCGCTGCTGCTGCTCGCCGAGTGGGGCTCGCGCAGACTCAGAGGCGCGCGATGACCGTCGCGTTCATCTCGCACTCCGACTGCGGGCGCCACGACACCGGGTGGGGCGCAGCGGAGCACGTCGGGCGGCTGCGCGCGATCACACGCGCGTTCAAGGAGCGCTTCGAGCTCTTCATGAGCCTCGAGCATCACGAGGGCCGCCACGCCACGCACGAGGAGCTCGCCCTCGCCCACGACCCCGCGTACATATCTGGAATTCAAGATATCGCCGCGGCGGGCGGCGGTCAGATCGACCCCGACACCGTGATGAGCGAAGGGTCGTGGCTCGCGGCCACCGCGGCCGCAGGGTGCGTGCTCGATGGCGTCGACATGGCGTTCGATGGGCGCGCCGTGCGCAGCTTCTCCGCCGTGCGCCCGCCGGGTCACCACGCGATTCGCGATTCGTCGATGGGCTTCTGCATCTTCGGCAACGTCGCGCTCGCGGCGCTCTACGCGCGCAAGGAGCACCGCGCCGACCGCGTGCTCATCGTCGACTGGGACGTGCACCACGGCAACGGCACGCAGGCGCTCGTCGAGCACGACCGGGGCATCCACTTCGTCTCGATGCACCAGTGGCCCTGGTATCCCGGCACCGGCGCGGCGAGCGAGCGCGGGCTCGGAAATCTCTGGAACATCCCGATGCCGCCGGCGCTCCCTCCCGAGCGCTACGTCGACGCGCTGCGCGGCGCCATCGATGCGGCCACCGTCGGCTTCACACCGGATCTCGTCCTCATCTCAGCGGGATTCGACTCGCTGGCGGGCGATCCGCTCGGCGGCTTCACCCTCGAGATGGAGCACGTCGCCGTGCTTACGCGTGAGCTCGTGCAGCGCGCGGAAGGGTGGTGCGGCGGGCGGCTCGTCAGCGCGCTCGAGGGCGGTTATGCCCCCGAACGGCTCGGCGAGGCCTGCATGGTCCACCTGGAGCAGTTGGGCTGAGGGCGCCGCCTGCTTGCTGGCGGCGTCTCGGGGCCTAACTTACTCGCGTGACAGCGCTTGAATTGCTGGGCCTGATGGCGGTCGCGCATGACGACGCGGCTCCGCTCGCGCCGGGTGTCTCGGCGATACGCGTGCGCGAGCTCAGCGCCGTCGTTCGCGCGGCGCCCGCGATGCCCTACGATCCCGCGAGCGATGACGGCGGGTCCGAGCTACTGCTCGACGCGCTGTTCGCGCGCGGCGCAGTGCTCCCTGCGCCGCCCGGGCTCGTCTTCCGCACGGCGGACACGCTGCGCGCATGGCTCGAGCAAAACTACGTTGGCCTCAGCGAGGGGCTCACCTTTCTTTCCGGCCGATGCGAGGCGCGCGTGCACGTGCGCTGCTCCCACAACGGATTCTCGGCGAGCGATACCGAGACGGCAACGCTCGAGGCGGTCGATGCGATTCGTACGCTGCGTCACGGCGCCGTGGCGGTCGTCACACTTGCGGAGCCGCCAGCGCCCGCACTCCTGAGCGCGGCCTTTCTGCTGAAGACGAACGAGTGGAACGTGTTCAGCGAGGCGGTGCTCGAGCAGGAGGGGCGCTACTCATCGCTGCGCTTCGAGCAGACCGGTCCGTGGATTCCGCACGATTTCGTGCGACTCGACCTCGGAGTCTGACCGATGTTCTGTCCTGACTGCGGAACATGGAATCGCGGCTCGGCGGTGATCTGCGCGCGCTGCTCGCACGAGCTCCCCGAGATGTCCGATGCGCCCTCGGACAGGCCGGATGAGGAGATGGACCTGCTGCGCCGCGCTGCTGGCGGACGCTATCGCATCTACCGCCGCCTCGCGACGGGCGGCATGGCGAGCGTCTATGCAGCGAAGCACGTGCAGCTCGGGCGGCAGCTCGTGGTGAAGGTGCTGCTCGGCCATCTCGCGCGAGATCCGGAGATGCGCGAGCGCTTCAAGCGCGAGGCCGAGGCGAGTGCGCAGCTCTTTCATCCGCACATCTGCTCGATTTTGGACTACGGCGAGCTCGAGACGACGGTCTACCTGGTGATGCCGTACATGGCAGGGGGCTCTCTTGCGGATCTCATCGTACGCGGCGGCACCGTGCCGCCGGCGGTGGCGGCGAGTGTGTGTGCGCAGGTGTCGATCGCGCTCGACTATGCGCATCGACATGGGATTGTGCACCGCGACGTGAAGCCCGACAACATCCTCTTCGACGAGGATGGCAACGCGCTCATCACGGACTTCGGCATCGCGACGGCGCGCTTTCATCAGCGCCTCACGATGACCGGCCGCGCGATGGGGACGCCGCATTACATGTCGCCGGAGCAGGCGATGGGGAAGATGGTCGACGGCCGCAGCGACATCTACGCTGCGGGTGTGCTGCTGTACGAGATGCTCGTCGGCTTCCCGCCCTTCGACGGTGCGGACTCGTACTCGATCGGCTACAAGCACGTGCACGAGGATGCGCCGTCGCCGGACATCGTTGATTCCCGCACGCCTCCGGCACTCGCTGCGATCGCGATGAAGTGTCTCGCGAAGTCGCCCGCGGATCGATTCCAGCGCGGGAACGATCTCTCCGATGCGCTCATCGCTTATCTTTCGCAGACGGCCGGCGGCGATGCGCTCCGAAATGCGTGGCTCTCTCGCCGGCTCGGGATCACACCTACGGCGAAATGAAGCTCACCCACGAAATCGTTTCTCTCCGCACCAAGCACGCCTTCACGATCGCGCGTGGAGGCGGCAGCGAGCATCGCGTCAACATCGTCACGATCACGGACGCCGACGGCGTGTTCGGCGTGGGCGAGGCGAATCCGAGCCGCTATTACGGTGAGAATCCGGACACCGCGGCGGTGGTGCTCGACCAGTTCGCGACGATCATCGAGAAGGCCGACGCGTGGTCGCTCGAGGCCATCGAGTACGAGATGGGGAAGATGTGGAGCGGCAATGGATCGGCGAAGAGCGCGGTGATGTCCGCGCTCTACGATCTCATGGGCAAGCGGCTCGGCGTTCCGCTCTACAAGATGTGGGGGCTCGACCCGTCGAAGGCGCCTCTCTCGAGCTTCACGATCGGCGTTGCACCCGAGGCGGAGTTGCGGATGAAGGTGCAGGAGGCGGCCGAGTATCCGATGCTGAAGGTGAAGCTCGGCACGCCGAACGATGAGGATATCATCCGCATCATTCGTGAGGAAGCGCCGAGCAAGGTGCTGCGCGTCGACGCGAACGCCGGGTGGACGCCGAAGCAGGCGCTCGACATGATTGCGCTCCTCGCGGAGTACGAGGTGGAGTTCGTTGAGCAACCGCTCCCTTCGCAGGACATCGAGGGGCTCCGCTTCGTGCGCGACCGCTCGCCGCTGCCGATCATCGCGGACGAGTCGTGTATCGTCGCGAGCGACATCCCGAAGCTCGCGGGCGTGGTCGACGGGATCAACATCAAGCTCGCGAAGTGCGGCGGACCGCGCGAAGCGATGAAGATGGTCGCGGTCGCGCGCGCGCACGACATGCGCGTGATGATGGGATGCATGATCGAGACGAGCGTCGGCATTACGACGGCCGCGCATCTCGCGCCACTGCTGGACTACGCAGACCTCGATGGCGCCGCGCTACTTGCGGCGGACCCGTATCGCGGCGCCACGATTCACGGCAGCGTGATCAGCATTCCCTCCGGGCCGGGGCTGGGCGTTACGAAGGCATGACCGCCCCTCGGTTCATCGAGGTCGCCCTTCCGCTGCCGCTGTTCCAGACATTCACATACTCGGTAGGCGACGGGCCCATCCCTCCCGCGGGCTCGCGCGTACTCGTACCGGTGCGCAACAGGCGCGCGATCGGCATCTCGCTTGGGCCAACGAGCGGCGAGGGGATAGCGCGCCCGCGCGCGATCATCGAGGCGCCGGATGCGGAGCCCGTGCTCTCCGACGCGATGCTCGCCCTCTGCCGCTGGATTGCCGAGTACTATGTGGTGCCCCTCGGCATCGTGCTGCGGAGCGTGCTTCCGGTGCTGCTCACGGGCGAGTGCGAGCCGACACCATCCACAAAAACATTGAGGGTTGCCACCATAGTACGCGAGCTACCGTCGCTGCAGGAGCGCGACGCGATGTTCAAGCGCGCACCACGCCAGCGCGCGCTGTACGAGGCGCTCGAGGGGATGGGTGGCCGCGCCGAGGTGCCGCACCTCACCGCGCAGCTCGGCTTCGGCGCGGAGCTCGTGCGCGCCCTCGAGGCTCGCGGCGTGATCGCCATCGAGACGAGCGTCGTCGCGCGCGATCCGTTCGCCCAGCGCGCCCGCATCGCCGCGACGCCGCACTCGCCCTCGGCAGCGCAGCACGATGCGATCGCTCGTCTGACGGCGGGGAGGGGCGGCGATGTCTTCCTGCTTCACGGCGTCACTGGCAGCGGAAAGACGCTTGTCTACATCGAGTTGCTGCGCGAGATCGTGATGAATCGAGGGCAGAGCGCCATCGTGCTCGTCCCCGAGATCGCGCTGACGCCGCAGACCGTCGACCGCTTTCGCGCCGTCTTCGGCGACGAGGTCGCCGTGCTGCACTCGGCGCTGAGCGACGGCGAGCGGTACGATGCATATCTCGCGCTTCGCCGGGGCGAGAAGAGGATCGCCGTCGGCGCGCGGTCGGCGATCTTCGCGCCGCTCGCGAATCTCGGCGCGATCGTGGTCGATGAGGAGCACGAGGGGAGCTACAAGAATGGCGAGACACCCCGCTACCACGCGCGCGAGGTCGCGATGGTGCGCGCGCGCGCCGAGGGGGCGGTGGTGGTGCTCGGGAGCGCGACGCCGAGTCTGGAGAGCTGGGAGAATGCGGAGGCGGGGAAGTACACATTGCTCTCGCTACCGGAACGGGTGGGCGCCGCGAAGCTGCCGCTCGTCGAGGTCGTCGATCTGCGGCACAGCCAGCGGCCGGTTGGCGGAAAGCCAGTTGATCCGAGCCGCGTGCCATTCAACTTCGTGTTCAGCGAGCCACTCGAGGCGGCACTTGGCGAGAGGCTGCAGCGCGGCGAGCAGAGCATCCTGCTGCTAAATCGTCGAGGCTACGCGTCGTTTCTGCAGTGCGACGCGTGCGGCACCGTGCGCAGCTGTCCGAATTGCAGCATCACCTTCACGTATCATCGCAGTCCGGAGCGGCTGATCTGCCACTACTGCCTGCACGAGGAGCTGCCGGAGGCGAGCTGCAGAAAGTGTGGCGGCGCGACGGTGAAGCAGCGCGGGCTCGGCACGCAGCAGGTCGAGCGATTGATCGCCGAGCGATATCCGTATGCGCGGATCGCGCGGATGGATGTCGATACGACGAGCGGGAAGTGGGCGCACGCGGAGATCCTCGATCGCGTGGGACGCGGCGAGGTCGAGATTCTGCTCGGCACGCAGATGATCGCCAAGGGGCTCGACTTTCCGAACGTCACGCTCGTGGGCGTTATCGACGCGGACATCGGGATCAACCTCCCGGACTTTCGGGCGAGTGAGCGAAGCTTTCAGCTCCTGAGTCAGGTCGCGGGGCGAGCGGGGCGCGGGCCGAAGGGGGGCGAGGTGATCATCCAGACGCGCGTGCCGACGCACCACGCCGTGACCTGCGCGGTCACGCACGACTATCTGGCTTTCGTGCGGCAGGAGTCGCCGGCGCGGCGCGATCCGCCGTATCCGCCGGCCATTCGGCTGGCGAACGTGATCTTCAGTGGGCTCAACGAGGATGCGACGGCGAAGCTCGCGGTGGATGCGGCCGAGTGGGTGCGGGCGCTGCTGGCGTCGCAGTCGATCACCGACGTGACGGTGGTCGGGCCCGCGCCGTGTCCGGTGGACCGGATCAAGAAGCGGTGGCGCTGGCATCTGCTTCTGAAGAGCCAGAAGGCAGGCCCGCTGTCGAATGTGGGGCGGTACTTCGTGGAGCGCTTTCCGGTGCCCGCGTCGCATTCGCTGCGCGTGGCGTTCGATCGGGATCCCGTGTCGCTGCTCTGACCTGCCGCGGTCGCTAGCCCCACGCTACCTTTAGTGGTGCCCACATTTCTCCATCCAGACCTGACGACGCCGCGCTTCGCCGGCGCTCCCGATGCGCGCTTCGTCCCCGCGCCCGCCGACGGTGTGCTTCCCGAAGGCTTCTTCTCGACCACGAATCTGCCGACGTACGTGCGCATCAAGGGCGAGTGGCAGATGCCGCGCGAGCCGCGCATGGATGGCGTGCTGATGCTCGCGAAGGACGGCACGCTGTGGATACGCGAGATGCGCCGCGTCAAAAAGGACGAGATGATCGCGGTGGGGGCGGCTGAGGATGGGAGCGAGGGAATCCTCGTGCACGCGCAGGCGTTTCTGGGCGGCGATGGCGAGGGAGAGTTCAAGTTCATGTCGAGCGAGGTCTCGCGCGAGAAGCCGATCGATTATGCGCTGATGGCACATCTCCTGATCGAGGAGCGCGATCGCAAGGGATATCCGATCTGGGTGACGGGGCCGGCGCTGGTGCACTCGCGTGCGCGCGCGGACATGACGTGGTTCATCGCGAATGGATTCGTCGGCGCGCTGCTGGCGGGGAACGCGGTGGCGGTGCACGACATCGAGACATCGATCTTCAATACGACGCTCGGAATGAATTCGCAGGGCGGCTCGACGCAGGGCGGTCACGGGCTGCACATGCGCGCGATCAACCGCGTGCGCGCGGCGGGTTCGATCGAAGCGGCGGTGGAGAACGGGACGATCACCGACGGGATCATGCACGCGTGTGTCGTGCACAAAGTACCGTACGTGCTCACGGGCTCGATTCGCGATGATGGTCCGCTGCCTGGCGTATTGAATGACATGACGCAGGCGCAGGACGCGATGAAGGCGCACACGATCAAGGCGACGATGGCGATTCTCGTCGCGACGGCGTTGCACGCGATCGCGACGGGGAACATGCTCCCGGCGTTCGTGACGGAGCCGGACGGCACGCTGCGCGAGCTGCCAACGATCTGCGTGGACTCGTCGGAGTTCGTGGTGAGCAAGCTGAAGGACCGGGGCACGCATCAGGCATTCGGCGTTGTGACGAATGCGCAGGACTTCATGCACATCCTCAAGCTCT
>JBDTJH010000092.1:0-9691 GCA_039935955.1 Gemmatimonadaceae bacterium | reverse complement strand
ATGACCCATTCCTCCGGCTTCGAAGACGGCGCGCTCGGCTACCTCATCGCCAATGACTCCACGCGCGTTTTGCCGATCGATGTCACGCTCGAAAAGCACATGCCGACCCGCGTACGACCTCCCGGTTCACTCTCCTCGTACTCCAACTACGGCGCCGCACTCGCCGGGCTGATCGTGCAAGATGTTAGTGGGGTCCCCTTCAACGACTACATCCGTCGCTTCATTCTCGAGCCGCTCGACATGCACCACGCCACTTTTCAGGAGCCTCTCCCCGCGAATCTCGTCGCCGACGCCGTCACCGGGTCGGCATTCGAGAATGGCGTGTATACCGCCAAGCCGTTCGAATATGTCGGCGGATTCCGCCCAGCTGGCTCCGGCTCGTTCTCGGCGATCGACATGACGCACTTTATGATCGCGCACATGCAGAACGGCGAGTATCACGGCGCACACATCCTCGACAGCGCCACGACGGCGCTCATGCACGCTCGCGCCTTCTCCAACGATCCGCGTTTGCCGTCGATGGCGCTCGGTTTCTACGAGTTGCGCTCCAGCAATCCCCGCATCATCGGCCACGAAGGCGACACCCAGCACTTCCATACCGCAATGTTCCTCGTCCCCGACGCACGGACGGGGATTTTCATGTCCTATGCCGGCACGGGCGCGGAGCATTTGCGGGACGGCGTGCTGCAATCGTTCTTCGACAGGTATTTCCCGACGCCCGCGCCCGACACACTTCCGACTGCCGCCGACTTTGCCGCGCGCTCGCAGAAGTACGCCGGTGCGTATCGCTTCGCGCGCCATAGCACCACGAAGATCGACAAGGCGCTCGGAGTTCTTGCCTCGCCAATCTCGGTCGCTATCGTGCCGAAGCAAAATCGGCTCGTCGTCAGCGGGATCGGCGAATATCCCGCGCAATTCGTTCCCATCGGCGACAGCCTTTTCCAACAGGTCGACGGCCAATATCGCATGGGATTCACGCAGGACGCCTCCGGCAAGGTGACGCGTCTCAGCGTCGACGCGTTCCCGTTCATGGGCACCGAGCGCGTTCCGTTCGCCGACACGCCGTCGCTCTGGTGGGCCCTGCTCGGCCTCTCGACGCTGATTTTTCTCGCGGCGCTTTTGACGATCTACTATCGCCGCGCGGGATTGCGGACATTGCCGCGCGACGAAAAGCGCGTCGTGTGGCTCGCACTCGTCGAATCCGCGCTCTTCTTCATCACTCTCATTACGTTGGGCGTTGTGATTGCGAGCACAGCCTCCGACCTTGGCGGATCGATTCCCACCTCGCTCAAGGCCGCGCTGGTGCTGCCGATCATCTTCGTGCTCACTGCGGTCGCGCTCCTCATCGCGTCGGTCAATGTCTGGCGGCGCTCATGGTGGACCGTGGGACGCCGCGTGCAATTCACTATCGTAGTGCTCGCGTGCATCGCCGTCTCGCTCTTCTTTTACCAGTGGAACCTGCTCGGCTGGCAGTTCGGTTGACGCCCATCAGGGATCGAGACCCGGTCCAGTGAATTATTCGGATCTTCGCTCGAGCGGTCACTAACATTTCAATTGTTAGTGCGTGAGTTCCCGCGAGAGCTTTAAAAAAAGCTACGGCGCCGTGTGCACGTCGAACTTCTTGTTGAAGTACGCCACCGTCGCCGAGTCGGCCATGAACCATGACTTGTGGCGCAGGAAGCCGTGGATCTCGTCGGGGATTACCAGTTCCTCGTACGAGACTCCCTTCGCATCGAGGCGGCGTGCGATGTCCACCGTCGCATGGAAGCTGACGTTGCGATCGTCGTCGCCCTGGATCAGGAGTACGGGACTCTTCCACGTCGCCATCGACGCGACTGGAGATGACGCCCACGCCACATCGAGCGCGCGCTTGATGTCGCCCTGCTCGTAGCGGAGCTTTGCCTTCGTGAAGGAGGCGCCGATGTCGTCGATCCAGTCGTGCACGCCATGCATATCGACGCCGGCCTTGAACACGTCCGAATTCCGCGCCAGCGCCAGGGCCGTGAGATAGCCGCCGTACGAACCGCCCCAGATGCCGATGCGCGCGGTGTCAACGGCAGCGAGTGCGCGGAGATACTTGGCGCCCGCCTGCACGTCCTTATACTCGGACGCGCCCGCCGGTCCGGCATGAGCGGGATTGTGGAAGCGCTCGCCATAGCCGACGCCGAGCCTGTAGTTCACCGCGAGCACGACGTAGCCGTGATTCGCGAGATACTGGTTCACCGCGTACGCGTTCGAGTAGTAGTTCATGTAGTGCCAGCCGAGCATCATCTGACGTGGCGGCCCGCCGTGCACGAAGACGATGCCGGGCTTCTTCGCGCCGGGCTTTCCATCATCGCGCGCAAAGAGCTGCCCATGCACCTCGATGCCGTCGGCGGCGTGAAATACCACAGGCTTCGGGATCACGAGCTGCGATGTCGGGAACGTCGACGGTACGACCTCCTCGCCGAGG
This sequence comes from Gemmatimonadaceae bacterium, assembly GCA_039935955.1. Taxonomy (GTDB): domain Bacteria; phylum Gemmatimonadota; class Gemmatimonadetes; order Gemmatimonadales; family Gemmatimonadaceae; genus FEN-1250. Next base: position 7,239 of record JBDTJH010000092.1, on the reverse strand, counting down.
ACGCGCGGCGTACCACCACGCACGGCGACGACCATCGGGAGCGGAGGTCGCTGCGCGCCTGCACCGACGAACGCCACGGTGCGGCCGCCATCGGTAAGCTGCGGAGTCCATTCGAGACCTTCGCCCGACGTGATCGCCGTCGGAGTCGCGCGGTCGACGGGGACGCTGTAGAGATGGCGGCGATCGATGTCGCCGCTCGTCGTGCCGGTATTCGCGTTGTAGATGATCGTTCGACCATCGGGGGACGGCGTCACGTACTCCACCATGAACTTCCCCGGGGTGAGCAGCATCGGCGTGCCGCCGGAATCCGGAATCGAGTAGAGGTGCTGCCATCCATCGATCGAGTTCATGAAGACGATGCGGCCGAGGGTGCTCCACGAAAGATTCGCTTCACCCTGTGTGCTCGGCGCGGTGCCCAGCAGCGTGTATGGCGCTTTCCAGATGCGACGACCGATGCCGCTCGTCGCGTCCGCGGTCCAAAGCTCCCATCGCTGCGGATGCAGCTCGAGCAGCGTCTCGGGCGCTCCTCCGTTGCCGGGCTGACGAACGAAGACGAGGCGCTTTCCGTCGGGGGACCAGTGCGGTGATCCATCGAACGAGGTCGATGGAGCGAGATAGACTATTGGCGCCGAGTCGGAGGAAAAGATGCCGACGAAGGAGTGATCGTCGCGCGTCGTGACGAACGCGAGCTTGTCGCCACTCGGTGACCATACGGGCGAGCTGCTTTCTCCGCGCGCGAAGAAGAGCCGCTTGCCCGATCCGGCACTGTCGGCGCGAGCGATCCAGAGCTGATGGTCCCTGAGGTACACAACGCGGTCGCCACGCGGCGAGACGATGGGCTCATCGCCTTCCGCCAATAGCTGCGGCGCCTTCTTGTCATTGCCGTGCGCGAATGGGACTACATAGATCTCGACCTTGGGTTGCGTGGTCGACAGCGCAGGATTGGGCTCGTGGTCGAGCGGCCAATTCGCGTCGTGATCGCCGCCGTGCACGTAGACGATGTATTTGCCGTCGTTCGTGATCGAGAGGTGCGTGAGCTCCTGACCATCATCGGTGCGATAGTCGGTGATCTGTCGCGCCTTGTAGTCGGGCCCCTCGGCCGCCCAGATGTTGCGAACACCGGCTCGATTAAACACCCAGGCGATGCGCGCCCCGCTGTCCGACGCCGTCAGCTCCTCCGTGTACGGATAGCTGAGGATCTGTTCGAGCGTGAAGCTGCCTCCCGCGCCCTGCGCGGGCGCGACGGCGGGCGTTGCGACGCTCAGCACGAGCGCGATCGCGGCGCTGATCGCGAAGGACAAAGCGGCGCGTGAGCACCGTGCGCGCATCGATCCGGTGGAGCTGGTCATGACTACCTCGTCGTTGTGATTCGTAATCTGTCAGCTCTCCCGCGACGCCACGCGCGCCGACTCGGCGAGAACTGCCGCGCCGACGAACAGCGCGCCCTCGGCGGCGTAGTAGCCCGAGGAGTGCGCCGCGACCCTCTTTCCGCCGGGCTCACGCGCGCCAATGCGCATGAAGCATCCGGGGATTTTCTCCATGTACGCCGCGAAGTCCTCTCCGCCCATGTTCGTGGTGCCGAGCGGCACGAGCGCGGCGACGCCGAGCACGCTCGTCACTGCTTCGCGCGCGATGTCGGCAGCACCCGGCGGATTCACGATCGGTGCGGTTCCGCCGCTGATGTCGACCGCCGCGGTGAGACCGTACGCAGACGCGACGGCTTCGGCGATTCGCCAAAGCTCCGTGGTGAGCAACGTGCGCGCGGCGGCGCTCGTCGCGCGGATCGTCCCCGAGAGCTCGGCGCGCTCGGGGATGATGTTCGAGGCGCTCCCGGCGGCGATCGTCCCCACCGTGACGACGCCCGGCTCGGCGGGGTCGAGGCGGCGCGAGACGAGCGTTTGCAGCGCGCCGATGAGTGCCGCGGCGCCGACGATCGGATCCGACGACTCGTGCGGCCGCGCTCCGTGCGCGCCCGAGCCCGTGAGCACGATCGTGAACGTGTCGGTGGACGCGGCCAGCGGACCTGCCTGTGCGACCACCTGCCCGACCTCGAAGCGCCGGTCTACGTGGCCGCCGAAGATCATCTTCACTGCGTCGAGCGCGCCGCTGTCGAGAATCTTCTGCGCGCCCTCGCCCACCTCTTCGGCGGGCTGCAGGATCACCAGCACATCGCGCTCGGCCGGATGTTCGATGAGCAGACGTGCGGCGCCGACGGCCCACGACGCGTGGATATCATGTCCGCAGGCGTGCATCACGCCCGGAGTTTCCGATGCGAAGGGGAGATTGGTCGTCTCCGTGATCGGGAGCGCGTCGATGTCGCCGCGCACTCCGATCACGGGACCGCCGCGCGCGCGTCCGGGCACGCGTGCTATCAGCCCCGTTCCCGCGACGCGTCTTACATCCGCGACGCCGAACGATTGAAGCGCCTTCGTCAGCCGCTGCGCCGTCTGCTCCTCCGCCCACGAGAGCTCCGGATGGCGATGAAGATCGCGGCGCAGCGCGATGAGCGACTCCGCCACATCCGGCGCGAAGAGCGACCTCAGCGACTCCGGCAGCGCAGCGGTCATGCGCGGAGTACCGTCGCGCGCACGGCGAGATCGTCGATGCGGCCGACGTTCACCTCGACGCCGATGCCAGGCTTGTCGGCGGGGACGCGAACCATGCCCTCGGCGCTCATGGTCCACTCCGGAGTTACGATGTCCTGCTCCCAGTAGCGCGCGCTCGGGCTCACGTCACCAGGTTTCGTGAAGCCGGGCAGCGACGCGAGCGCAACATTGTACGCGCGCCCGATGCCGCTCTCGAGCATGCCGCCGCACCACACCGGAACATCGTTCTTCAGACACAGGTCGTGGATCGCGCGCGACTGCTGAAAGCCGCCCACGCGTCCCGGCTTGATGTTGATGATGCGGCCGCTTTCGAGCGTCAGCATATCCTCGGCGCGGTCGAGGTTCACGATGGACTCATCGAGGCAGATCGGCGTCTTCAGCACGCGCTGCAGAACCGAGTGCCGCACGAGATCGTCATGCGCGAGCGGCTGCTCGATCATCATGAGGTCGAATGCGTCGAGCTTCGCAAGCCGCGCCGAATCGTCGAGCGTGTACGCATTGTTCGCGTCCGCCATGAGAGGAGCCTTCGGATACGCCTCGCGCACCGTGCCCACGAAGTCGATATCGTGCCCCGGCTCGATCTTCAGCTTGACCTTCCTATATCCCTGGGCCAGCGCCTTCCCAACGCGCTCGACGAGCGCCGCGGGTGAGTCCTGAATCCCGAGCGAGATTCCCGTCGCGATCTCGGCGCGCGTACCGCCGATTCGCTTCGAGAGCGACATCTTCTCCTTCTCGGCGAAGAGTGCCCACATGCCCATCTCGACGGCTGCTTTTGCCATCCGATGCTCGCGGAAGTTCAGCTCGAGCGCGGGATGCACATCCTCGGGTTGCTGATACGCCACACCGATCACACGAGGGGCGACGTATTCCTCGATGATCATCCACGCGGTGTCGATGGTCTCGGAGCTGTAGTTCGGTGTCTCGCCGGCAACGCACTCGCTCCACGTCGTCGCGCCGTCCGCATCCTCCAGTTCGAGCAGCAGGATGCGCCGGGTGGTGACCATGCCGGAGGAGATCCGGAATGGCTCTTTGAGCGGGAGGTGAATTTCCTTCATCGAGATGCGGACGAGCTGAATCATGGTCACGTCTCCGGCGCGCGTACGGTGTAGAAGCACCGCCCCGAATCCGGAGCGGTCGAGAAGCCGGCCACGCGATAGCCGCGCCGGAGATACCAGGTGAACGCCTCGCGAGTCGTCATCCGCCACTCGTGCGCGAGATCGGGCGCGTCATCGATGAGCGCATAGATGTCGGGGGGAATCTCGATGCGGACGCTCGGGTCGTTCGGCAGATCGAGCAGCACGGGCGGATTTCCGTCGTGCTGCGGATTCACAATGAACGCGTCGTGCTCCGACTTCGCCAGCACCGGCGGCGTATCGCTCGCGTCGGCATCTCCGTCACCGAGGTGCCATTTCACGACGAATCGATCGGTGCCGAGCTCTCCGTGCAGCGTGCTGCCCGTGTCCGGGCCGTAGAAGTCGACGATGTACTCGGAGGCGAAGGCGCCGAGCTTCACGAGATTCAGATAGGCATTGCGCGCGACGAGCGGGTCGTACGTCCAGTACATCATGCGGATGCCGAGGGCCCGCAGCATGTCGCGCTGAAAGTACTTGAGGCGGCGCCCGATGCCGCGGTCGCGAGCCGATGCGTCGACTGCAAGCATGTCCGACCAGTGGGCGAGCGCTCCGTCGATGAGCCCCGTCATGCCGAAGACGAATCCGAGCATCTGCCCCTCTGCGTCGAACGCACCGGCGACGACGCCGCCGAGCTTCTGCGAGAGTGAGAGGATGACAGAGGGCACGGTGCCGCTATACGTCTCTCCCCAGATCCGATGCTGCATCCGGACGCAGAGCTCGAGCTCCTCCTCGCCATCGACGCTGCGGATCGCGATGCCGTCATCGGGAGCGACGGCGTCCCGGGGCAAGGCGGTGATGGCGGCTGGGGTGCGTCCAGTCATGAGGCGGAGTTGGAGAAGTGCCACGGCGCAGCGCGTGCGAGCGGCGCGAAGGCTCTTCCGGAGAAGTGGTATACCGAACTAGTATACAATACCTCCGCTCGCGGCCAGGCGCGAGGCCCACACGCCTTCCCTTCGCCGCGAGGAATGGCGAATCCGCCAGCGATCGCATCGCATCTCGCAACCTCACCCCTTACACCCCCGCACGCCATGTCCGAGTCCCGCTTCACTCCGCAGCTCAGAAAGGAGATTTGGACCTTTCTGATCCTGACCTTCGCGCTCAGCTCGATCTTCTACTACATCCTCGGCTCCGCGAAGACGCTGTCGCTCGGCGGCGGCCGATACGTGCTGATGTTGATGTGGTGCCCCGGCGTTTCCGCGCTCCTCACGCGATTCATCTACCAGCGAAATGTACGCGGTGAGGGATGGGGTTTGGGACAGCCGAAGTGGCTCCTCCTGGCATACACGCTGCCGATCGGGTACGCGCTGGTCGCCTACGGATCGGTGTGGCTGTCGGGCTACGGCGGCGTCGACCTCACGCGCTTCCACACGCCCGTCTGGCGTTTCGTTCTGCTCGGATCCGTCATGAGCCTGATCAGCGCGCTCGGCGAAGAGCTGGGATGGCGCGGCTTCCTCGTGCCGAAGCTGGCCGAGGGCTGGTCGTTCACGCGCACGGCACTCGTGAGCGGAGCCATCTGGGCGAGTTGGCACATGCCGCTCATCATCGCGGCCGACTACAACGGCGGCACACCGACCTGGTACTCGATTACGTGCTTCGCAATCATGGTACTCGGGATCGCGGTCGCGTTCGCGTGGATCAGGCTCCGCTCGGGTAGCATCTGGCCCGCAGCGATCCTGCACGCGGCCCACAACCTCTATATCCAGGGCTTCTTCGACGTCGTCACCGTCGATCGAGGGATCACGAAATATCTGGTGAGCGAGTTTGGCGCCGCCCTGGCGCTGGTGGCGATCATCGTCGGCTACCTCTTCTGGCGCCTGCGCTTCCAGCTCCCGATCGCTACACCTGGTGCATGAGCTCGCGCTCGTAGGCGGCGAGCACATCCTCGCGCGTCACGATGCCGAGCAGCTTCGGATTATCCTCGCTCTGCACTACCGGCAGGAGATCCGCCGCGCGCGCGTTCAGCCTGGCGAGCGCGATCTGTACACTGTCGGTGGTCAACGCAATCTCCGTCGGCTCAGCGAGATCGGCGGCGAGTAATATCGACGCGAGCTCGCCGCGATCGAGCAGGGCGAGCCGCAGCTGCGCGAAGGTGATCACGCCGTTCAGCAGCCCGTCCTCATCGATGACGGGAAGCGTCGTCAGTCTCGACTCGGCGCTCGCTCTCACCACTTCGGCCAGCGTCGCTTCCGGCGCGACGTTCACCGGCGACGTGTTCATCACATCGCGCACGAGCAGGCGATGCATGATCGCACGGTCCGCGCCATGTGCGAGATGCTCCCCGCGACGTGCGAGCCAGCCGTCATAGAGTCCGTGCTTCGCGAATCGATGCGCGGTCGCCAACGCGATCACCGACACGATCATGAGCGGCGGGACGAGGTTGTAGTCGTCCGTCATCTCGAACACCATGAAGATCGCGGTGATCGGAGCGTGGAGCGTCCCCGCGATCAATCCCGCCATGCCGACCAGCGCCCATGCCTCGGGATGCAGACCGAAGTGAGGCAGCAGCAGCTGTGCGAGCACCCCCAGTCCGCCGCCGAATGCCGCGCCGACGAACAGCGTCGGCGTGAACAAGCCGCCCGAGCCGCCCGAGCCCAGCGTGAGCGACGTCGCCAGCATCTTCGCGAACGCGAAGCCGATCAGGAGATACCAGGTGATGCCGCCGAACATCTCGATTGGAATCGCGAGGTGGCCGGTGCCGATAAGCATGTTTCCGCCGAAATACACGAGCAGCCCGACCGCGAGCCCGCCGAGCAGCGGCCGCATCCACTGCGCACGCACGCGGTGAAAGACATCCGCGATACCGAAGTACATTCTCGAGTAGAGCGCCGATGCGAGTCCGCACGCGATGCCGAGCAGCGGATACAACAACACGATGGCGAGCGGCCGGATGCTGCCATACGGCGGAATGTGAAAAGCCGGATGCGAGCCCAGGAACGGCCGCACCGTGATTGCCGCGACGACGCTCGCGATCACGACGGGGCTGAACGCGCCGATCGAGAACGAGCCGAGCACCTCCTCGAGTGCGAAGAAGGCGCCGGCGAACGGCGCATTGAACGCCGCCGAGATCCCGGCGGCCGCACCGCAGCCGACGAGAATCTTCAGGCGGCGCGGCTGGAATCGAAGCGCGCGACCGACCGCGGATCCGATCGATGAGCCGAGCACCGCGGTCGGCCCTTCGCTTCCCGCCGATCCGCCTCCCGCGAGTGTGACCACCGCGGCGAAGGTCCGAAAAAATACAGGACGGAACGGTACGATGCCGCCGCGCTTAGCGACCGCGAGCTGCACATCGGGAACGGTCTGCCCTTCGGGAATGCGCGCCCGTCGCACGATTGCCCACGCGATCCAGAGCGCAAGCGCGGTGACGAGCGGCCGATAGAACGCGCCGGCGACGGGATCGAGGCGCACTCCGATCTGCGTGACGAGGAGATCGTATGCGAGATCGATGAGCCGATAAAAACCAACGACACCGAGCGCGGTCGCCGCTCCGATCCCGAGCGCGA
>JBDTJH010000091.1:0-8659 GCA_039935955.1 Gemmatimonadaceae bacterium | reverse complement strand
GCAACATGGCGACGTCGGAAGAGGCGTACTTCTCCGGCTTCCAGACGTACACGACCGATCAGAGCGCGATGAACTTCACGACCTCACAGGGCGTGTCGATCACGGGTATGGTCGCGGATGCGAAGGGTTGGAAGGGCACGTCGAGCCACAGCGCGACGACCAAGAAGTGCTACGCCGGCTTTGGTAGCCAGGCTGCTGCGACGACCCTCGACGGTATCATCACCTGCGATCCGTGATCTGAGGCGCTGCTCCCGCAGCGCACCCAGCTCATACAAACGCCTCGCGCTGATCCAGCGCGGGGCGTTTGTGCATTTCGCGTGCGTGGAAGAGGCGGTTGAGCGCCGAGAGATATGCCTCTGCAGCGGCCACCACGATGTCGACGTGCACGCCGTTGCCGCTGTACACCGGGAACCGTTCGCTGCGCTCCGCATCCGCGATGTGCACGTCGGGCGCCTCAGTGGAATGCAGCGACTCCTGCGCCCGCCGCTCGCGCACACGCATCGTGACTTCGCCGACCGCGCTGATCCCCTCCGTTACCGCCGTCACGTCGAACTCCACGAGCTCGCCCGGATCTCCGACGATTCTGTTGATCGCGGCGCACACCGCATCCACCGGCCCCGTGCCCTGCGCGGACTCCGTGCGCACCTCGCCGTCGGGCCCTACCAGCCGCACGGTCGCCGTCGGGATCAGCTCCGTGCCGCACGACACCTGCACGTGGCGCAGCACGAACAGCGGTGGCGGACGCCGCACTTCGCCGACCACCAGCGCCTCGAGATCACGCTCCTCCACGATCTTTTTCCGGTCTGCGATGTCCTTGAACCGCGTGAAGATGTGGCGAAACTCGTCTTCGCTCAGCAGATGTCCCATCCCCTCCAGCCGCGCCCGAAGCGCGTGCCGCCCGGAGTGCTTTCCAAGCACTAGCGCGTTGCCATCGAGGCCGACGGTCTCCGCGCGCATGATCTCATAGGTCATCGGGTTCTTCAGGACGCCATCCTGATGAATCCCCGCCTCGTGGGCGAACGCGTTGGCCCCGACGATCGCCTTGTTGGGCGGCACCGACACCCCGATGATCGACGCGAGCAGACGCGACGTCCGCGCGAGCTGCGTCGTCTGCACATACGTTGCGGCGCCAAAGTGCTGCGCTCGCGTGTGCAGCGCCATCACGATCTCCTCGAGCGACGCATTCCCCGCGCGCTCGCCGATCCCGTTGATCGTGCATTCGACCTGTCGCGCGCCCGCGCGCACCCCCGCGAGCGAGTTCGCGACGGCCATTCCGAGGTCATCGTGACAATGCGTGGAGATCGTGACGCCGTGCGCACCAGGGACGTGCGCGAAAATTCCGTCGATCATCGCCCCATACTCATCCGGCATCACGTAGCCAACGGTGTCCGGAATATTGAGCGTCGTCGCGCCAGCCTCGATCGCAGCCGTCAGCACCACGTGTAAAAACGCGGGATCGCTGCGCCCCGCATCCTCCGGCGAGAACTCGACGTCGTCGCAGCGCTCCCGCGCGAACGCGACCATCGTGCGCACGGCGTCGAGCACCTGCGCCCGCGTCATCCGCAGCTTGTACGTGAGGTGGATGTCCGACGTCGCGAGAAAGGTGTGAAGGCGAGGCTTCGCCGCGGTCTCGATCGCGCGCCAGCACAAATCGATATCCTCTCGATTCGCCCGCGCGAGCCCGCAGATCACCGGACCATCCGCGCTCCCAATCTCCCCGGCGATCGCCTGCACCGCATCGAAGTCGCCACGCGACGCCGCCGGAAATCCCGCCTCGATGATGTCCACCTGCAGTCGCGCGAGCTGCCGCGCGAGCGCCAGCTTCTCGTCGCGTGACATCGTGCAGCCCGGCGACTGCTCGCCGTCACGCAGCGTCGTATCGAAGATGCGAACGATCGCCGGCTCACTCATCGTCAGGCGCCTCCCTGCCCCGGAATGCGTTCGCGCGGCTCGACGAACGGCATTTTGCGACGCAGCTCGCGCCCCACTTTCTCTATCGGATGCTCCGTGTCCTGCTTCCGGAACTTCGTGAACTCCGGACGGCCATTCTTGTTCTCGTCGATCCAGCTCTTCGCGAAGCTACCGTTGCGCACCTCCTCGAGCAGCTCACGCATCGTCGCACGCGTCTGGTCCGTCACCAGCCGCGGCCCCGCCACGTAGTCCCCATACTCGGCGGTATCACTCACGGAATAACGCATGTAGTTCAACCCGCCTTGATAGAACAGGTCGACGATGAGCTTGAGCTCGTGCATGCACTCGAAGTACGCGAGCTCGGGCTGATAGCCGGCTTCCACCAGCGTCTCGAACCCCGCCTTCACGAGCGCGGACACGCCGCCGCAGAGCACCGCCTGTTCGCCGAAGAGATCCGTCTCGGTCTCCTCCGCGAAGGTGGTGAGCAGCACCCCCGCGCGCGTGCACCCGATCCCCTTTGCGTACGCGAGCGCATCGGCGAGCGCATGTCCCGACGCGTCAGCATGCACCGCGATGAGCGCGGGCACACCACCGCCGTGCTCGTACACCTCGCGCACGCGATGTCCGGGCGACTTCGGCGCGACCATGCTGACGTCCACGCCCGGCGGCGGTACGATCTGGCCGTACCGAATGTTGAAGCCGTACGCGAACATCAGCGTCTTCCCGGCGGTGAGGTGCGGCGCGATGTCGCGGTCGTAGATCTCCTTCTGCGACGTGTCGCCCGTGAGGATGAAGATGAAGTCCGACTGCTTCGTCGCATCGGCGACGCTCAGCACGCGAAGCCCCGCTGCCTCCGCTTTCGCCTTGCTCTTCGACCCATCGTATAGCCCGATGACGACGCTCACGCCGCTGTCCGTCAGGTTGAGCGCGTGTGCATGCCCCTGGCTGCCGTAGCCGATGATGGCGATCGTCTTGCCCTTGAGCTGTGCGAGGTCGGCGTCGCTGTCGTAGTACATCTGTGTCATGTCTTCTCCACAAACGTGAATGTCAGGTCGTACCGTTGATGCCGTCGGCCTGCGACAGCCACTGCTCCGGACTCTGCGCGGTCGGTGTCGCCACGATGAGGTCGGACATGAGCTCCGACGCCGAGTGCGTCGCGCGTCCGCGCACCATTGCGATCCGGCCCGTGCGCGTCGCTTCGAGGATCCCGAACGGGGAGAGGCGCTGCAGGAAGCCCTCGACCTTCGCGGGCGATCCGCTGAGCTCGAGAAGCATCGTGCCCATCCCGACATCGGCGATCGTCGCGCCGTAGCCCAACGCCACCGAGACGATCGACTGCATGTTTCCACCTGCCGCGACCTTCACGAGGATCACCTCGCGCTCTATGGTCGGGTCGTGCGTCACGTCATCCACTTGCAATACCTCCACGAGTCTGTTCAGCTGTTTGACCACTTGTACCACGTCCTCCTGTTCGACGACGAGCGTCATCCGGCTCACCCCTTCGAGCTCCGAGCGTCCGACCGCGAGGCTCGCGATGTTGAAGCCGCGGCGGCGGAGCAGGCTCACCGCGCGATGCAGCACGCCGGGATGATCCTGCAGCAGCGCCACGATCGTATGGCTTCGCGGAAAGCTCGATGTCGTCTTCATGCGTTCGCCGTCGCCGTGACCATCATCTCGCCGATGCTCTTCCCCGCCGGCACGATCGGGAAGACGTTCGCCTCGCGCTCCACGCGGAAGTCGATCACCACGGGACCGTCGTGCGCCCATGCGTCCTCGATCGCCTCGTCCGCATCGTCCGGCCGCTCGACCTTGATCCCGCGCACGCCGTACGCCTGCGCGAGCAGCGTGATGTCCGGCCCCGAGAGCTTCGTCCCACTGTAGCGCGCGCCCTCGAACAGCTCCTGCCACTGGCGGACCATGCCGAGGTAGCCGTTGTTGATGACCGCGATCTTCACGTTTCGCACATCTTCCTGAACCATCGTCGCGATCTCCTGATTCGTCATCTGGAAGCCGCCGTCGCCGACGATCACCCAGATCATCTCGTTCGGGAACGCCAGCGCGGCCCCGAGCGCAGCGGGGATCGAGAAGCCCATCGTCCCCGCGCCGCCGCTGGTGATGTGTGTGCGCGGACGTCCCCACTCGATGAGCTGCGCCGCCCACATCTGGTGCTGGCCAACGTCGGTGACGACGCGAAAGCCCGTGCGCGTGTGAAAGGCGCGGTCGAGCGACGCGAAGACATCGTGCGGCATGAGCGTCGGCGTGTCGGGACGACGGCGATACGCCTGATGCGGCTCGTGCTCCCGCTGGTTCGCGCGGATGCGCCCGAGCCACTCATCGTGATTGCCTGCGGGCGCAACCTCCAGCATGCACGTGAGCGTCGCCCGCGCGTCGCCGCGGATGCCGATCGCCGTCGGCACGACCTTACCGATCTCGCTCGGGTCGATGTCGACGTGGATGATCTGCGCGCGCGGCGCGAAGGTCGACACCTTGCCGGTGACGCGATCATCGAAGCGGCCGCCGATGTTGAACAGCACGTCGCATTCCTGGATCGCGCGATTGACGTGCACCCAGCCATGCATTCCGCTCATGCCGAGACTCAGCTCGTGCGACTCCGGGAATGCGCCCTTGCCATGTAGCGTCGTGATCACCGGAATTCCCGTTCGCTCGGCCAGCGCACGCAGCTCGGCGGCGGCACCGGACTGAATTACGCCGTTCCCCGCCATGATGAGCGGCCGCTTCGCTCCGACGAGGAGCGCGGTCGCGCGCTCGACCGCCCGGCGATCGAGCTCGCAGACACTCTTGTGGCGTGGCAGGCGGAGGGGTCTGTCCCATCGCGGGATGGACCTCGCCTGTTGCGCATCTTTGGTGACGTCGATGAGGACGGGGCCGGGACGGCCGCTTCGCGCGAGGTAGAACGCTTCTTTGATGACATAGGGAATATCCTCGACGTTCTGAACGAGATAGTTGTGCTTCGTGATCGGCACGGTGATGCCGGTGATGTCCGTCTCCTGAAATGCGTCCGTGCCCAGCGCCGCGCTCGACACCTGACCGGTGATCGCGATCAGGGGCGTCGAGTCCATCCACGCATCGGCGATCGGCGTGACGAGATTCGTCGCGCCTGGCCCGCTCGTCGCGATGCACACGCCGACGCGCCCGGTGGTGCGCGCGTAGCCCTCGGCCGCGTGTCCGGCACCTTGCTCGTGGCGGCAGAGGACGTGACGCAGCTGCGCGCGGTACTCCCACATCGCGTGGTAGAACGGCATGATCGCCCCGCCCGGAATGCCGAACATGATCTCGACGCCTTCGCGGATGAGCCCTTCGCAGATGAGCTGCGCGCCGGTGCGGGAGCCGTCGGCGCCCGGATGAGCGGAGAGAGGCGTCACGCGAGCACCGCCCCGTGACTCGCGTTCGTCACCATGCGAGTGTATCGAGACAGCCACCCGCGCTGATACTTCGGCGCGGGTGGCTCCCATCCCGCGCGGCGCACCGCCATCTCCTCGCTGTCGACCTCGAGATCCATCGTGCGCGCGCCGAGGTCGATGGCGATCATGTCGCCGTCCTCGACGAGGCCAATCGCTCCGCCCTCCGCCGCTTCGGGCGCGACGTGGCCGATGCACAGCCCGCGGGACCCGCCGGAGAAGCGACCGTCGGTGATGAGCGCGATGTCGGCGCCGAGCGGCATCCCCTTGAGCATCGAGGTGAGCTGGAGCATCTCGCGCATCCCCGGGCCGCCGCGCGGTCCTTCGTTGCGCACGACGACCACGCAACCAGACTCGAGATCGCCGGCGCACACCGCCTTCACCGCATCTTCTTCGCACTCGAACACGCGCGCGGGACCGCGAAAGACCATCTGATGCGCGTCGACGGCGCCGACCTTGATCACGGAGCCCTCGGGCGCGAGCGAGCCGAATAGCACGGCAAGCGCGCCGCGCGGAGCATGCGGATGCGAGACGGGGCGGATACAGTCGCGATTGCGATTCGACATGCCCTCGAGATTCTGGCCGAGCGTCTTTCCTGTCACCGTGCGCGCATCGAGGCGCAGCGTACCCGGCTTGAGCGCGAGCTCGGCGAGAATCGCCTGCACGCCGCCGGCGGCGTCGACATCCTCGATGTGCCACTGGCGATCGCCGTCCCAGGCCGGGCTGATCTTCGTCAGATGCGGCACGCGTTCCGCCACTTCGTTGAAGCGCGACACGGGATACTCGAGCCCCGTCTCATGCGCGAGCGCGAGGACGTGGAGCACGGTGTTGGTCGAGCCGCCCATCGCGACGTCGAGCGCCATCGCATTGTCGATCGCGTGCGCGGTGACGATGTCCGAGAAGCGCACGTTGTCGGCGAGCAGCGACATCACCTGGCGCGCGGCGCGGCGCGCGAGCTCCTCGCGCTTGGGATTCGTCGCGAGGATCGTCCCGTTGCCCGGGAGCGCGATGCCGAGCGCCTCGCACAGACAGTTCATGGAGTTGGCGGTGAACATGCCGCTGCAGCTGCCGCACGTCGGACAGGCGACTTCCTCGAGCTCGAGCAGTCGCGCGTCGGTGATCTCGCCCGCGGCCTGTTTGCCGACCCCCTCGAACACGGTGATCAGGTCGACCGTATTGCCGGCCGCGTCCATCCCCGCGCGCATCGGGCCGCCGGAGATGAACACCGTCGGGAGATTCGCGCGCGCGGCGCCCATCAGCATCCCCGGGACGATCTTGTCGCAGTTCGGGATGCACACCATCGCGTCGAAGCAGTGCGCGGCGATCATCGTTTCGACCGCGTCGGCGATCAGCTCGCGCGACGGGAGCGAGTAGCGCATCCCGTCGTGGCCCATCGCGATTCCATCGTCGACCGCGATGGTGTTGAACTCGAAGGGAATGCCGCCCGCCTGACGGATCGCATCCTTCACGACGCGGGCGAAGGCCTGGAGATGCACGTGGCCGGGAACGATGTCGCAGTACGAGTTGCAGACGGCGATGAAGGGTTTGTCGAAATCGCGCGCGTCGCGAATCTGCCCCGTGGCCCGGAGCAGGCTCCGGTGCGGCGCGCGCGAGTTCCCCTTCTTGATGACGTCCGACCGCATTGCAGCTTTCATGACCATCCCGTGTGTGCGGAAAAACAAAAAAGCCCCTTCCGTGTCGGAAGAGGCTTTGATATTTCGCCTCTCCCGTTTTGGTGAGAGAGGCAGATCGGCGTTTTTACTGTTTCATGCTCGCCGCCTCGATCCCACGTCAATAAGCCCCACGATAAGGAGGGGAATAAGAACGAGGGAAATAACGAGGAGCGAGGAAATCACGTTTGTCGATTCTCTTGAATTCAAGATATTTTGTGGCGCCGCCATCACCAGTGATGACGAGACACCGTCCGAACTAGTTACCGCTTCCCCTTCATGCTGTCAACAGCTGTTCAACGAACGTCTTGCTCAGACAGGTGCGGTTACTCTCCATTCGGCTAGGTATCCGAGAATCGCATCGCCGACCTCGGTCGTGCGCTTCGCCGTCGATCCCTTCGGCGCGATGTCAGCCGTGAGCGCGCCCGCATCGAGGGCGCGATGCACCGCCTCTTCGACCACCCGCGCCTCCTCTTCGAGCCCCAGCGAGTGGCGCAGCATCATCGCGACGCTCGCGATCATGCCGACCGGATTCGCGAGCCCCTTCCCCGCGATGTCGGGCGCGGAGCCATGGATCGGCTCGTAAAGCCCCGGCGTCGTCTGCTTGCCATCGCGCTCGACAGCAGCGCCCAGCGACGCCGACGGCAGCAGCCCGATCGACCCCGCGAGCACCGACGCCTCATCGGTGAGGATGTCGCCGAACATGTTTTCGGTCACGATCACATCGAACGAGGCGGGACGCTGCAGCAGATGCATCGCGCAGGCGTCGACGAGCAGATGCTCGACCTCGAGTGTCGGAAATTCCTCCGCGAGCACGCGCGTCGTCACCTCGCGCCATAGCCGCGAGGTCTCGAGCACGTTGGCTTTGTCGACCGACGTGATCCCGCCGCGCCTCCCCATCGCGAGCGCGCCGGCCACTCGCACCACGCGCTCGATCTCCATCGTCGTGTACGTGCACACATCCACCGCGCGCTCGCCACCGACGCCGAGCGACGTGCGCGACTTCTCGCCGAAGTAAATACCGCCGGTGAGCTCGCGCACGACAACGAGGTCGACGCCCGCGAGCTTTTCGGCCTTGAGCGGCGACGATATTGCGAGCTTCGGATGAATTGTCACCGGACGCACGTTGGCGAAGAGTCCGAGTGCCTTTCGAATGCCGAGTAGCCCCTGTTCCGGGCGGACCTTCGCGCGCGGATTCTCCCACGCGGGTCCTCCGACTGCGCCGAGGAGCACTGCGTCGCTGGCGCGGCACATCGCGGTCGTCGCATCGGGAAGCGCATTCCCCGTCGCGTCGATCGCCGCGCCGCCGATGAGCGCCGACTCGATGTCGAAGATGTGTCCCCATCGCTCGGCCACCGCGATCAGGACGCGTACACCCTGCTCAATCACCTCCGGGCCGATGCCGTCGCCAGGGAGGAGTGTGATCTTCGCCTGCATCTCAGTGCGCTCCCGCACGCGTGCGCTCGTAGGCTGCGATCTCGGGCTCCTTCTGCGCGAGGTAGCCGAGCTGGTCGACTCCCTCGAGCATGCAATGGCGTGCGAAGGGGTCCACGGGAAATTCGAATCGCTCACCGCCGGGAAGCGCGAAGGTGCGCGACTCCAGGTCGATCGTGAAGCTCGTCTCGGGCGCCAACGCGATCAGCGCACCAATCCGCTCGA
>JBDTJH010000090.1:0-10951 GCA_039935955.1 Gemmatimonadaceae bacterium | reverse complement strand
CGGGAAATGGGTAGGGCGGGAGATTGCAAGAAGTGTACGTCCGCGTGAGCTACGGAATTGGCGACTCCTCATTGGGTGCCGAGAGCAACCCGCTGACGTCGCGTTCGGGACCACGCAGCGCATCGATTTTAGTCAATACCGCGTCGAGCTTCTTCCGACGTGTGGTCGCAAGCGTGTCGAAGGCCTCCTGGAGACCGTCGATGCTGTTGCTGATCTTGTCGAACCCCTGACGAAAGTTCTGCCATTCCTTCTTGAACTCGCCGTGCAGATCGAGCACGTCCGACGTCGTTCTCGCGAAGTGGAAGTTGTCCATCGCCTGGCGAACGACCACGACCATTGCGTAGAGGGAGAAAGGCGAGCAGACGACGACCTTGTCTTTCAGCGCGCTATCTATGATGGCAGGATCGCACTCGTAGATGAAGCTGAGCACGCGTTCGTTCGGAACGAAGAGAATCGCATAATCGAGGGTCTTTTCCTCGATGTTGATGTAGCCGCGATCGCGCACCTGCTTCACGACTTCCTTCACGTCGGCCTTGAACCTGTTCGCGTGTCGCTCCCGATCGCCATCGGTGGTGCTTTCGAACCAAGCGACGTAGTTGGTGAGCGGAAACTTCACATCCATGTTGAGGATGAGCCCATCGGGGAGCAGGAAGGTGAAGTCCGGGCGACAGGCCGGCTTCTTCATTGTGAACTGCTTCTTGTAGTTGAGACCTTCTACGAGCCCCGCGGCCCGAAGCACATCCTCTGCCAGCCGCTCGCCCCACTGACCGCGTGCGACGGGATTGGAGAGAATGCCCTGCAGGCGATCGGCGGCGTCGCGGAGCTTCGTCGTCTCCGTCGATGCGGTCACGAGCTGCGTCGAGAGCTCACCGTATTGCACCTGCCGCTCCGCGTTGAGCTTGTGAACCAGCTGGCTCACATCCGACAGCTTCACGTTCATCGATTCGAGCGACTGGTCGATCAGTCCCTTCTTCGCCTCAAGCCCCGCCTGATTCTCGTCCGTGTAGCGCGAGAGCGATTCGCGCGCGGCGTCGCTGAGCTGCTTGACGCCGCCCGTGATCAACTCCGAGGTGAGCGCTTTCACCGAGTCCCGCATGTTGCTCGTGAGCAGCTCCACCTCCTTCGTCTTCGACGACTCGGCCCGTCGCGCGAGCTCCTGCGCGAGCGACGCCGTGTCCCGCTCGCGCAGCCGTGCGACGAGCCAGAAGGTGAGGATGCCGACCACCAGGCCGGCGGCGAATGCGAACAGGAGATCCATATGCGAGTATCCAGATCGGGTGCGCGCCAGATTGCTCAATCGGAGGCTGACGAGCAAGATAGGGGAGGGCGCCGACAGTCGTGCGCCGGACGGCACGCGCGAAGCACGCTTCCCGAGTGGAGAACGCCGACGATGGCCATTGCACGCCGTGCACGCGAGCTCGCACTGCTATCGTGCCTCGTCGTGCCCACGACGTTGCTCGCCTGCGGCTCCGATTCGAGCGGTCCCGGCACGCACAATCGCAGCTACCTCATGGGCTTCTCGAACTTTCCCCCCGCCCCCGACACCGCGCTGCAACGGCGCAGCGTCGAGATGTGGATATCGCGCTCCGACGCCGCGATTCTGCATCTCGATCCACCATGGGAAGCGATGCTCAATGGCGTCGACCCCGACTTCATCGTGAGCGTCACGATCCTTCCGCTCACAAACGTCTACAAGAAACTCGGAAAACAGGTCGTCATCGAGACGGATCTCACCAATGGCGTCGACCGCACGGCCGAATCGCCGTCGCTCCTTGCCCTCGGGCACAGTATCACGGAAGACACCGTGCAGAAGGTCTTTCGCAAGTATGCGGTCTCGATCGCCAAGCTCGCCGCTCCGGCCTATCTCGGCCTCGCCTCCGAAACGAATCTCATTCGTCTCGCATCGAGCCCCGCGGTGTACGCGGCCGTCGTCCGCATGACCAACGACGCTGCAGCCGATATTCGGAACGCGGGATACGGGACGCCGCTCTACATCAGCACGCAGGTCGACGTTGCGTGGGGAAGGATTGGGCTAGGCGGTGCGACCTCCTTCATCGGTATCGATCGGGATCGCTCCGACTTCCCCTTCATCGATGTTCTCGGGCTCTCCTCGTATCCATATCTCGCGGGGTTCTCGGATCCGAGCCAGGTGCCGGCGGACTACTTCTCGCGGCTCGCAGGGTCGCCGCCATTACGAGTGCTCGTCACCGAGGGCGGCTGGTCGTCGGCGAACATCGGCGCGGTGCACTCGTCGCCAGCGCTCCAGGCGGCGTGGATCGATCGCGCAGCCACGCTGCTCGACAACGCGCATGCACTCGCGTGGTTCCAGCTCGACTTCTCCGACATCAATCTCGTCGCCTTTGGTCTACCGGCCGATGATCCTCAGGTCGCGCCCTTCGTGTCGATCGGCCTCGTCGACACCGCCCTCACGCCGAAGCCGGCGCTCGCGAATTGGGACAGCATCTTCGCACGTCCGCACGTCTCGATCTCACCGTGACGCGGCCGGCTTTCGCTCCCACACGGTTTTGCCGGCGACGATGGTCCGCAGCACACGCAGCGATCGGAGCGCCTCGGGCTTCGTCGCGTACGGATCTCCGGACAGCACCGTGAAGTCCGCCGCGCGACCTACGGTAATCGCGCCGAGCAGCTTCTCCTCGAATGCCGCGTACGCCGGCCCCGCCGTCATGCTCCGCAGCGCGACGTCGACGCTCACGCGCTGACCGGGCAGCCACCCACCCTTCGGCGTTCCGTCCGCGCCGCTGCGCGTGACCATCGAGAAAAGCGTCGCGATCGGATCGCCGGTGTCGGACGCCGGATAGTCAGTGCCGCTCGCGATGTGCGCGCCGCTCTCCACGAAGTCGCGCGTGCGCTCCACCCAATGCACCCTCGCCGCGCCGACACGCGACTCGGCGAAGCGGCTGTACTCCCCGACGAACACCGGCTGGATCGACGCGATGACGCCGAGTGCCTTGAAACGCGGCAGCTGATCGTCGGATACGAGCGACGCATGCTCATCGCGGAAGCGCAGCTCGCGCGTCGCCGGCTCCGCGCGCGCGAAGGCGTCGAGCAGCCGATGGTTCGCCTCGTCGCCGATGGCGTGGACGTTCACCTGGAAGCCGCGCGCGATGCAGAGCTTGATGATGGAGTCGAGCTCGGCGTCGCTCACCAGCACGAGCCCGCGCTTGCCCGGCTCGTCGGAGTACGAATCATGAAGCTGCGCGCCGCGCGAGCCGAGTGCGCCATCGAGCACGATCTTCACGCTGCGAATCGTGAGGAGGTTGTTCACGGTGCCCACGCGAATTCCCTCGGCGAGCGTCTGCGTGAGCGTCGAGTCGTGCGCCGAAGCCATCACGTACATGCGCGCGGTTAGCTGATCGCGCGCGGCGAGCGACTTCCAGACATGGAGCATCGGAAGATCCGCCTGCGCATCGGTCACGCCGGTGAGGCCCCACTGCGCGTACTGCGCGAGTGCCGCGCGCAGCTGCCGTTCGATCGTGGCCTCGGTTTCGATGGGCATCGCGCGCGTGACGAGCGAGGTTGCGGAATCGAGGAAGATCCCCGTCGGCGCGCCGGTCGCGTCGCGCAGGATGCGACCTCCCGACGGATCCGCGCGTTTGGCCTCGATGTGCGCGAGCTCGAGCGCTCGACTGTTCACCCAGATCGCGTGGCCATCGACGCGATCGAGAATGACGGGGTGGCCCGCGCTCGCGCGATCGAGCTCCGCCGCCGTCGGAAAGTTCGGTGGCGACCAGAACGCCTGGTCCCATCCCGAGCCGCGAATCCACGCGCCCGCGGGCGCCTTGCTCGCCGCCGCGCCCACCCTCCGAATCACCTCGGCCTTCGAGAGGGCGTGCAGGTCCATCGTCTCGAGCTGCTGCCCGAGGAAGAGCGGATGCGCGTGCGCGTCGACGAAACCGGGGAGGACGAAGCCGGGCAGCGCAACGTGCTTCGCGCGCGGGCCGAGCGCGGAGTCGACGTGTGCCACGCTTCCGACTGAGCTGACCGCGCCGTCCTCCACACCGATCGCCCCTGCGCGCGAGCCAAGTGAGTCGAGCGTGATGAAGGTGCCGGTGTAGACGGTGGCTGCGCCGCGGAGCTGCGCGACGGCGCTCGTGGGTGCGCCGGAGACCGCAATGATCGCGATGCCGAGCGCGCACGACCGCACGCGATTTACTGCCACGACTCCGTCGGCACGTCCTTTGGCGCTGGCAGCGACTTGATGTACGCCACCAGCCGCCAGATCATCGCGGGTTGGAGGACTCCGCCGAAGGCCGGCA
Organism: Gemmatimonadaceae bacterium; assembly: GCA_039935955.1. Classification (GTDB taxonomy): domain Bacteria; phylum Gemmatimonadota; class Gemmatimonadetes; order Gemmatimonadales; family Gemmatimonadaceae; genus FEN-1250. The sequence goes on along the minus strand of JBDTJH010000090.1, from coordinate 6,674 downwards.
TCCCTTTCGGGCGCCCCTCGGCGATCGAGCGATAGATGTCCGCGTCCGCGCCGCCGTATCGCCACCGCCCGTCAGTGAGGCTCGGACCCACCGCGCCCACGGCGCCGCCGCCATGGCAGCCGTCGCAGTTCATGCCGGTGAACAGTGTCGCGCCGACATCGGCTGCCTTCGCATCCCGCGCCGCGGAGTTCACGACCTTCTCCGCCGGCGGTGCGATGCCTCCCGCGAAGATGCGATCGTCATGAGGCGCGATGACGATGGCATTCTCTGCGCCGGTTGCGTTCGTCGCTGCGGGAACCTCGGTCTCCTCGCGGCATGCACCGGCGGCGAGCACGAGGATGACAATGCCGAGTCGAATCATGTGTGATGTCCTCCGCTACAGCGCAAAGATCCAGACGATCCCGCCCTGGCTGGTATGCCGGGCGAGATTGCGGGCGAAGTCCGCCGGGTCGCGTACATCGGCAGGATCGTCGGACTTGTAGTCGCCCGAGAGCAGCAGCCAGTCACCGCCGATACCCGCGTAGATCGCGACGTACTGCTTCCCATCCGCGCCCGTGTAGGTGATCGGATCGCCGACGACACCAGATCCAACCTTGAATTTCCACAGCACCTCGCCGCTCTTCGCATTCGCCGCCTTGAACCAACCGTCGAGCGTGCCGTAGAACACGACGTCGCCGCGCGTTGCGAGGCTTCCGCTCCACACGGGGAACGGCTCCTTGATCGTCCACGCGCGCTTGCCCGTCGTCGCATCCCACGCGATGAATGCGCCCATGTTCGGATCGGTCCCCGCGTGATACGGACTGTTGATCCCCATGAATGGCGTGCCCTTGAGATGCGCGGTCTGCACCGCCTCGTAGTCCATGCACATGCTGTTCGTCGATGCGTAGAACAGTCCCGTGCGTGGCGAGTATGCGACCGGCGACGCCGGACTCTTGCCGCCCTCGAGCGTCGGGCAGATGTCCTTCACGTTGCCGCGCGACGCGCCGGTCTGCTTCGAGTCGGTGAGCACCGGACGTCCCGTCGCAAGATCGATCTTCGACGCCCAGTTCACCTTCACGTATGGCTCGGCGAGCAGCACCTCTCCGGTCGCGCGATCCATCGTGTACTCGAAGCCGTTCTTGTCGAAGTGCACAAGCGTCTTCCGCATCTTCCCGCCGATCTTCAGGTCGACGAGGATCATCTCGGCGGCGGCATCGAAATCCCAGCTGTCGTGCGGCGTGAACTGGTAGGCCCACACGAGTGAGCCGTCGCCGGGATGGCGCGCGAGCACGCTCGCCGTCCACTTGTTGTCGCCCATGCGCTGATCGGCGTTGTAGGGCCCGGGATTGCCGACACCATAGTAGACGAGGTCGAGCTCGGGGTCGTACGACATCCATCCCCACACCGGCGCGCCACCGTGCTTCCACGTGTCGGCGGGCCATGTCGTCTGCCCGAGCTGCGCGCCCTTGTCGTAGAACGCCTTGAAGGTGCCGGCCTTCGCGAGCACGAGACTGTCGGGTCCGATGTTCGTCGCCGTCCACACGACCTTGCCCGTCGCGAGATCGAGCCCCTTCACCCAGCCGAGAATTCCGAACTCACCACCCGATGCGCCGACGAGCACGCGATCCTTCACGATGAGCGGCGCCATCGGCGTCGTCTCACCCGCCGCGAGATCGGCGATCTTGGTCATCCACAGTTCCTTTCCGCTCGCCGCATCGACTGCGACCGTGTGCCCGTCGAGGAGGTTGTAGACGATCTTCCCGCCGGCGTAGACGGCGCCGCGATTGACGACGTCGCAGCACGCAATGCCGATCGAATTCGGATCGACGTTCGGCCGGTACTTCCACTTGAGCGGATAGCCTTCCTTCGTCAGATCGAAAGCGTACAGTACATTGGGATACGGCGTCACCACGTACATCGTGTTGTGGACGACGAGCGGCTGTCCCTCGTGGCCGCCGAGTGTGCCGGTGGAGAAGGTCCACACGGGATGGAGATTCTTCGCGTTGGCCGGCGTGATCTGCGAGAGCTCGCTGTAGCGCGTCGCCGCAAAGTCTTTCGACGGCATGGTCCAATCGCCGGGCGCCGCCGCGGTTTGCGCGGCCGCGCGGGGCGCGACGAATGCGCATGCGATCGAGAGCGCGAGTGCGGCGGCGGAGCGACGCATTACTTGGGGAGCTTCGCTGCGAGGACGTCGGGCTTTCCGATCTCAGGTGGCGAGGAAAAGAGCTCGGGCGCTTTCGCGAAGAGGGCCTTGGCGACCGCACCGGTGAGATGCGCCTCTCGTCCAGCCTCGTTCTCGAACACGTCGAAGATGCCGAACTTGTCGGGAGCGGTCTTGATCGCGAACCATGCGATGGTGCCAGGCTCCTGGTCGACGAGCGATTGAGCGCTCTTCAAAAACGCCTCGACTTCTTTTTCCTTGCCTGGCTTTGCAACCATCGTGGCGTAAATCGCGAGCGTGACCATAGTGTACCTGCCGAATGAAAGTGTGTGTCGACGTTCAAGGGGATGTCGTGCTCTTGTCTGGCGGAGTGAGATCGAAGCAGCTCTCGCCGGCGCCGTGTCGCCACGAGCGGCTCGCCGACATGGAGACGTCGAAACGTGCACGCGCTGCGGTATCTGAAGGTTGCGCAAAGGTAGCGCAGAGTCGATAGGAGCGCGCGCCGCTCACGAGATAGGTATACGGAGCATTCGTTTGCGGATCTTTGAGCACTCGATCGACCTGGTGCGATGCCATCATCTTCTCCAAAGAGTCCGGGAGGGCTGCATGCTTGCCCCAATACTCGTCGACCTCGCTCGACAGCTGGCTCAGATCCGCCACTCGGACTCCATCGAGCTTTCGTTCCCGCGCATGCGACGGGAGCCCGAGCGTGAGTAATCCCGCGATGACCACGAGCGCCGCCGCAATCGTCGCTGCGATACCGGCGCGCGAGACCGGTTGTTTGCTCACGGTTCCTCGCTCTCCTCGTGCCGAAGATCGCGGAGATAGTAGAGCAGCGCCGATGCTGCGATCCCGCCCACGACGATCGCCTTGAGCACGAATCGACTCGTGAGCTCACCGCCGAGCAGATTGTAGACGAGCCAGGTGCCGTCACCGATGAGAACCGACACCGCAATGAAGAGCGTGAGATACGTGCACCAGCGTCGCGCGGGCGAAAAGCGCAACGCGGGATTTGCGGTGACGCGTTTGCCGACGTAGTTGCTCGTCCACAGAAAGACTGGAAATGCGACGATCAGGGAGGATACGCCCCAACGGATTTCCTCCCCCAGATTCTCGCCGTAGTAGCTACGCTGTGTGATGTCGGGGAAGTATTTGTCGATCAAGGCGAACAGAATGTGCCCGAACGCGTAGACACTGATGTAGAGCGAGGTGAAGAGCACGAGATACAGAAACGTCTCGCGCGCGGACAACGAAGCGCGCGGTCGCGGAACGGGCACGGAAAAGGGAGTATCCGCGTATGCAGCGAGCGCGCTCGCCACCTCCTGGTCGGGCCATCCAGCGCTGAGGAGCGCGGCACCGACGGCATCTCGCGGCTCGCCTTTCGTAAGGGCGTCGCGAACGAAATGGTCGATCTGGGATACACCGGACGACATGCGGGGCTCGTCGACTGAGGAACAGTGAATATGGGCGCGCGGCGCTGCCGCATGCCAGCCCCGCGAGGATTGCGATCGCGATCGGTATCACCGCCCGCGAATGTGCCTCTCGATCCGCGGGTCGGGGACGAGCCACATCAGCGCGACGCCGATATACAACACGTCCGCGATTGGCGGCGCGTAGAACGCGATCGGAATTGCGATCGCGTACGCGGCCAGCGATGCGAGTCCTTTCTTATCCCTTCCGACCGCCGCGGCGAGACGCGATCCCTCGCCCTGCTCGCGGATGAGCGCGCGGAGCAGAACCTCGTACGCGGCGCCAGCTCCGAGCAGCACGATCCCGTAGAGGGCGGTCGGCACCGGGGCGAAGTGATGCTCGCCCATCCAGGCGGTCGCGAACGGGACGAGCGAGAGCCAGAAGAGCAGATGCATGTTCGCCCAGAGGATGCCACCATTCACCCTCTCGACGAGCTGCAGCATGTGATGATGATTCGCCCAATAGATGCCGACGTAGACGAAGCTCAGCACGTACGCGAGGAAGGTCGGGACCACGGGACCCAGCGCCCGCCACGTGACCTCCTGCGGCGCGTGAAGCTCGAGCACCATGATCGTGATGAGGATTGCGATGACACCATCGCTGAACGCCTCCATCCGCCCTTTGTTCAACGTCTGCTCCGCATTCGAGAATCATTCCTTCGCGCTCTCGTCGTGCATCGATGCGAGCTCCGCGCCGCATCGTGCCGCCGAAGCGCGATCGCCGAGCGCAGTATACGCTGTGCCCAGCTCCTCGCGCGCCATCCTGAGCCGGACGTCCACTTCTCCTGCTTCACCATCGTGTGGCGCACAAACGAACGAGCTCGTCGAAGCGATCGAGAAGAAGCTGGGAGGAAAGCCCCGGTAACAGCAGGAAAATACACTGTAAGCAGCCTTGACCGGCTCTGGTCGCGAACGCATCTCTGAATGCGTTCGCGACCTCTTACATCCCACCGGTACAATGCGAAACCTGACTCGTCTGACCCGCGCAATCGCGGTCGTTCTCGTGCTCGCTCCGCGCGTCGGCGCACAGCAGACCGCCACCAAAGTCACTTCGGTCGAGGGAATAACCGAGTACCGCCTCCCCAACGGCCTGCGCGTGTTGCTGTTCCCCGACCAGTCGAAGCCGACCGTGACGGTGAACGTGACGTACATGGTTGGATCGCGGCACGAGGGGTACGGCGAAACCGGGATGGCGCATCTTCTCGAGCACATGCAGTTCAAGGGGACGACCACACGCCACGACATCCCGACGGAGATGGACAAGCACGGCGCCCGCTGGAATGCGTCGACGTGGCTCGACCGCACCAACTACTTCGAGATCATGACGTCGACGCCTGCGAATCTGACGTGGGCGCTCGGACTCGAGGCCGATCGGATGACGCACAGTCTCATCGCGGAGAAGGATCGGTCATCCGAGATGACGGTGGTGCGCAACGAGTTCGAATCCGGCGAGAACGATCCGTTCAGTATTCTGCTCGAGCGCACGATCTCCACCGCATTTCTCTGGCACAACTACGGTCATTCGACGATCGGGGCGCGATCGGACATCGAGAACGTGCCGATCGAGCGTCTGCGGGCCTTTTACCACAAGTACTACCAGCCGGATAACGCGGTGCTTCTCGTTGCCGGGAAGTTCGACCCGGTCACGACGCTGCGGCAGATCACGACGCTCTTCGCGCGCGTGCCGCGCCCGGTGCGATCGCTGAGTCACGGCAATATTCTCTACCCGACGTATACGGTCGAGCCGACGCAGGATGGCGAGCGCTCCGTCACGCTTCGTCGCGTTGGTGATGTGCAGGTCGTGACGGCGGTATATCACGTGCCCGCGCTCTCGCATCCCGATTTTGCGTCCGTCGATGTGCTGGCGAACGTGCTCGGACGCGAGCCGTCGGGTCGACTCTATCAGTCGCTCGTCGTGCCGAAGCTCGCGTCGTCGAGTGGCGCGTTCGACTTTCAGCTGCGCGAGCCGGGGATGCTGGTCGCTTTCGCGCAGGTGCGGCAGGAGGCATCGCTCGAGACTGCGCGGAGCGTTTTGCTCCAGACGATCGATAGCCTGCGCACGCGGCCGCCCACGGTGGCGGAGGTGGCGCGCGCGAAGGCATCGCTACTGAAGGACATCGACTTGCTGCTGAACAACTCCGATCAGGTCGGACTCGCGCTCAGCGAGTGGCAGGCCGCTGGCGACTGGCGCCTGCTCTTCGTGCATCGCGACCGGATCAAGCGCGTTACCCCTGCCGATGTGCAGCGCGTGGCCGCTGCGTACCTCAAGCCCTCGAACGTCACCGTCGGTTTGTTCTATCCGACATCGAAGCCCGACCGGTCGGAGATTCCGGCTGCCGTCGACATCGCCGCACTCGTGCGCGACTATAAGGGCGATAGTGCGCTCGGTGTCGGCGAGGCGTTCGACGCGGCGCCGGCGAACATCGACGCGCGCACGAGCGTGACGACGCTCGCGAACGGGATGCGGGTGAGCCTGCTCGAGAAGAAGACGCGCGGTGCGGCGGTCAAGGGAACGCTCGTGCTCCACTTCGGCTCCGAGGAGTCGCTGAGCGGGCATCGTACGGCGCGGAGCATGGCCGCCAGCATGCTCGATCGCGGCACGAAGACGCTCACGCGCCAGCAGCTGCAGGACAGTCTCGATATCCTGCGCGCCTCGGTGCGTGTGCACGGCGGCGTGTCGCGCACGACATTCGAGATCGAAACAGTGCGCAGCAGCGTGCCCGCGGTGCTCGCACTCGTTGCGGACATGGCGCGCGAGCCGCGCTTCGACAGCGCGGAGTTCGAGCAATTGCGCCAGCAGCGCATCGCGGATCTCGAACAGGAGCGATCGGAGCCGCAGGCGCTGGCATCCAATGCGTTGAACCGTCGCATCGATCCTCGGCCGCCGGAGCATCCATACTACACGCCGACGATCGACGAGAGCATCAAGGCGGTGACCGGCGCCAAGCTCTCCGATGCGCGCGACTTCCATCAGCGCTTCTACGGTGCCTCGTCCGCCGATCTCGTGCTCGTTGGCGACTTCGATTCGACGGCCGCGCGCGCCTCGGCGCGGAGGCTCTTCGGCG